>CAZEFF010000054.1:0-15393 GCA_964511315.1 uncultured bacterium
GCCCGCAAGCACATACAACACTTTCTTTTGATACTTTGACTTTTCATCAATCGCGAACTTCAAAAGACTGGTGCGCTCCATAAAACCTGTTGCTATAAACTCAGCCCGGCGGATTAAAACCCCCGCGTCAATTCCGTAATAGGCAAATTCCTTAAAACAGCCGGGAACAACATCCGCACTCGGATCGCAGGTCGGCACCGAGGTGTAAAGCGAGCCCGTCACCGCTCCCAGAATGACAACATTCACGGCGTTGTCATAATTGGTCATGATTTTGTCGAATAAGGTTCCGGCTTTATCAAATACCGATCTATAATAAGTATCGAATTTCGTATAAACCGCTTTCATCGCCGCGACATAAGCCATCTGGGCATCTTTCCATCCCGTTAAACGCGCGATATAATGGGTATCAATGCCGGTAGTTTTACTATAGAGCTCTTCATAATTAAGCCCGCAATAGCGCTCAGCTGAAAAACGCCCGCATGTTGCCGCGGCGAATCTCTCCATCACTTGCTGAGCGGTCAAATCGTCATCAGGATTTTCGGGATCACCGATATCCGGCCGGAAATTACTTACATCCAGACCCGCGGCGACATCGTTATCATCGTCAATATCATTGCCGGCCGGGAGCCACGGATTATTGTCGCCGGGCTCCTGATCAGGATGCAATAACCGCGCTGGCGGATAACTGTCAGTAAAATGGTCCCCATCAACCTTATCAATCGCGGCATTCAAAATAGCTTCCGCTTTGAGCCTGCCATACCCGGCTTCAACCCCCGCGTGCGTGCAGCCCTCTTCGGCGAATCCATCGTCGAGACACGACGCTGAGATCAGCCGAAGGCTGTTAAGCGAATACGGCAGCGTGGGGTCAGAATTTGTTTCTTCGTTCGTGAAGCACCCGTAGGAATTGCCGTAAGTTCCATACTGGTGACTGCATGGCACGGGAATCGCGTGGTCTGAAGCTTTCGCGATTTTCACTCCCGCCTGCAAGATTAACTTTTGGACCTTGAGTTCATTTTTGGCTTTTCGATCGAGCACAGAAATTTTCGCAAGCGCTTTTGCCCGGCCTTTATAGTTATCGTAAGCAGCGTCAAGACGGGTATCGATAAGAGTCTTTAGCGCGTTCAGGTCGCCCCGATACGCAGTGTAAACAGCGTCTTTTTTATCCGGGAAAGTATTGTAATCATTGATAGAAACAAGATTTGTCGTTGCTTTTGTGTTCAAATAATTATCAAGTTTCTCAAGGCGCTCCGGAAGCACTTTGTCGTAGACTAATAGCTTTTGGCGGAACATAAATGCCTGAAATTTTTCAAAATAAGCAGGCAAATGAAACGCGGTCATCCATTCTTGTATAAAAATAACGCCCGAAGAACTCATGAGCATATCCCGCGCGATATCGCCGTATTTATCACGGGCATCAATAACATTATCCTGTTGAACAATAGCGGTCCACGTATCTCCAGGGACGTTTATTTTGAAAACTTTAATCACTTCATCCATGTACTGGCGCAAAGTATTCTTCTGATTCGCGGGATCATTTAAATTTGCATCGGCTGGGTAATCCATACCAAGAACACCTTCCATGCGGGTAATCTCATTCCTTTCAGACATCTCATAAACAGCTTGGTGCAGCGCAATTTGATTATAAAAAGTAACTTTCGCGGATTGCATTGACGCCACATAAGCGGATTCTGCCGCCTTATAAGCTGTCCAGGAATCCTCATAGAATTTCTTAACCTCTTCATCATCCGGATCCAGAGGAAGAACATGGACACGCATTGCTTGAGCATATTGAATTTTTGCCTGTGCCTCCGAAAGCGCGTAGACCCGGTCTGCAGCCACCAACGCCCGGTCAAAGTAGACTTGATAAATATTTTCGTCGGTCGCCGTGGTCATACGGCCAAACCGGGACTCAGAAGTTTTATCTGATGAAGCGATCGCCATTGAAAACCGCATTTGCGCGAGCGTGTCTTCAGCGGCAATCGTGGCCGCGGCCGCGACATTCTTTTTCAGAATATTGACATACTCAACAAGCCGCGCTTTCATACCCTTAAAATATTGTTCGTCTGGATACTCTTTGCCATCATCAGGATTCCAAACAGGAATATCGCTGTCCCCAATCGGAATACCGAGCATGAAATCAAAGCGCGGCGGCTCTAAATAAAAACTGTCTTTAGGTTTAATTTCATAAAGCCGCGAATCAAGATTATCCGCATTCCCCATCTTGCCGAAGGTCGTTTCATAGGCCGTTGTCAGATTGAACTTTAATCCGTTCGCGTTAGGGTTAATCAAAGCGTTAAACATGTCAATCGCGGTTTCATAGGCGGATTCTAGATCTCTTTGCGCCTGCGCATAATCCTGCGGAGACCGCGCAGCCTTCAGCGCGTCAATATAATTTTCCCGGGCTGTTTTAATGTCGTTTTCAAGCCCGTCTTGAAAGTTGTTGAGAGAGTTCTTATAAGCCTCGAGAAGATTATCAACTCGGGCAATCGTCGCGTTCTTTTTTGCTTGGACTGTACCGACAAAAGTCGCTGGCGCAGGCGCTGTCGTATCGCCAAAAATTGAGCCGGGTTGATTATTCGCGATCCAAAGATCATTGAGCGCTTTTTCCGCCGAAGGAGGATCTGACACATTTGTTTTCAGCAATGCATTTAAATCCATACGCACCTGATCAATATCCGCCGGAGCGGGCTCGCGCTTGAAGCCGCTATTATCACTTTTTAAGATGACGCGGAAAGCATTCATGCCGGCATCAAACAATTTCTTTGAGAATTCGATAACCATCCGTTCATAGTGCTGACGGCCAGCAATTTCAGTATTGATTCTATAAATCAATTTCTCAACATCATCTGCCGGAGCTCCCGCTGGCGCTTCCCATATTTCTTTCAGATGATCAAAATAATCTTGCATTTTCAAAAACATTTCTTCTTTCGTCGAATTGTAAAGAGTTTTCAGGCTGTTGTACGAAGTTTCATCATTGCTCGCTTCCATGTTCAGCTCTCTGAGCAAATTCTCCATCGCTTGAACAATCCCTTGAAGCTCCGCGTCTCTCTGATTCACGTTATTGTCATAGGCAATATTCGTAAAAAACGGGGTCTCAACATTGATTTCATTCGTATAATCATGCGGCACGATTCCTTCATCCGCGGCGGTTGACCTTATAGTGTCGACAATGTTAAAAATCTCAGGATCATAAATTCCCTCTTTATACCAATCGGTATTTGTGAAAATACCGGTATAATCCCAAGTTCCCGTCGTTGGGCTGATACCAAGCCCAAGCCCCGCGAGCATTTCAAGCTGAGTGTGGGAAATATCGGTTCCCGGAATCACATAAGTCACGGTGCCGGACAGTTCGCCATTTTCATCAACCGCGGGTTTTGCCTCCAAGAATTTGACGTCGTTTCCGTTGTATTCAATCGCGACCGGCGAATCTTCTTCGCCCGAATGCGCGGCGATGCGGATCGCGATGGAGGTTCCGCCAGCGGTAAATCCAACCACCTTATCTCCATTTTTACGGACAACCGTCCAGACAGTCGGAAGATTCCGCATCTGAGGCTGCGGAGGATTCCCAAAATTAGCACCATTAACACCCGCCTGCATCATCCAGTCGATACGGCGCATTTGGCGGGGTAACCCATGAGTGCTGTTTTCGGTCGTAATTTCACTCTTGCTCGTGCGGATATCTTTCGCGAGGTAAAAACCATTTCCGATCTTTTCATAATCCAAAATTTCCCTGACAGTGGTGGGATTATCGAGGCCATTATCCGCACCGTACGTAACTGTGCGCGCGTACGAAATAAGCGCGGATGAAAAGGCTTGCCCCTGAAAATCATTCAAGGCCCATCGCGGAATATTCGGATCGATGAGATTGCCAAAGAGAATCTGACGGATATTTTCAGACACAACCTGCATTTTGCTGTTGTAATGCATGTCTCGGTGATACTCATACACTTTCAAACTTTTTTCAGCAGCCACGGACAGATCACGGGTTACAGTTGTATGACTGCGGATGAGCATGGATCCGGGCGGCAGATTATCTTCGAAATTATTATTATTGCCGCCTCCAGGGCCAGCGGGATCAAAAAATTCAGGAACCCCGTAAGTAAAGGCATCTCGGCTTTCCTTTAAGTGGTATCCCGGATTTTCATCATTCACAAATTCTTTGTAGCGGGTCACTTTCGAAAGCATAAGACCTTCAGGACGGATGCGCCCAAGCAGCATGGGCGGAAATGGCGGCGTATTGGTCACTAAAATAGGCTCAACGACAAATCCGCCCCCGGGCTGCGGGACAAGTTTGTAATCAAGGCGGTCAACTACGCAGCTGGATGCCACACAGAAATGAGTGATGGTATCGCGCATAAGGTCAGAGGCTTCAGGATGAGTGGCGCCGTAGGGATGATATATTTCGCGCGAATCTGAAACGTAACCATCCGATGTCAGCGTATAGCTATAGTGGCGTTCCCCCATAGCTCCAGCAATGTAGTTACCGCTTTGCCACGCATTATAAGTTGTCGCGACCACATCAATCGGCCGGTTATCAATATCATAAGTCCGCGTAATCACGTTATCTTCGCCATCCCCGCTCCAGTGATACTGACAGCCGGCCGCGTTGCAGATCAGATCATCCTGTTCATTCGCGGGACCAATGCCGTAAGGATATCCGGCCGCGTTCACACCCCAAGTCAAATACTGCCACTCTTCATTCGCGAACATCTTGCCCATTTTGTAAAAATTATTGTAGCCAAGAAGCGCGTTATTGTAAGTTGTTTGCGCAGTCACTGTGCCATGTGCCAAATCAAACCAGTAAGTGCGGCGCGATGGCAATCCGGCTTGCTCGCGCGATTCATCAATCGCGACATAGGATTTAAGGCGGCCCTTTTCAAGCGCGAATTGTTCATAGCGAGTGCGATGGCCAGTCACATCTACAAAAAGAAGCCGCATGCCGGTTGAAGGCTCTACCTTGTCATAGGTAACATTTGGCTGACCAATCCAAGTTTGCTCTGAGAAAAATCCGTAGATTTGGAAGTTCGCGCCGATTTCATTTGTCCGCCTTGTCAGACGGCCCCAATGATCGCGGAATCCGATCATATTGCCGTCCTTAGGATCAAAATATTGAATGGTCAGAAGCGGTACTGTCCCCGCCCCAAAAGGCATTTGCGGAGAATATTCCGTCGTGCGGCGTTCGACCAGACGGCCATGATCACGAATTTCCAAAATATCTTTTTCAAGCAGCCCATCGCCAAACAGCGACCAGTCATCCGTTTCATGCTCCAGGCGGCCGGTTAAATCATAGCTCTTGATATTGATGCGGCCCAGGTCATCGGTCGCGACAACGCGCTGGAGGGTTCCGCGAAGGCTCAATTCATTTTCAAAAGCGGTGGACTGACCAAAAACATTAAGCTGACCGACCGTTAATCCCCGCTTATCGAGAATCATTGTGGTCCAGAAGTTTTGTCCGCTGGGCGTTTGAAGATCCAGATTCGTTTCTTTTTGATTCGCGATTAAGCCGCGCTCAATAACGTATTCGAACTGAAAACGCGCTTCGCGGACGACATAATAAAGATCGCGCTGGTCTTCAATATTCTTGTCGTAATCCCACGAAGATAATTGGTAATCAACCACATAGTCATGGTGCCGCTCTTTGACGCGGCCGTCTTTTTCATATTTATAATAATTTACGTCCGCCGTGCCGTCCCCGTAATCCATTGTATCGAGCAACTCTGTTTCACGGCCCACAACATTGATTGTACGATTAAAAAGATGCATAAAATCATTCTGATCTTTTTGCTTTTTAACAAGCCCCGTTTCAATATCCATCCACTGATGGGTCTTGTTGTACTCCGCTGGAAACGCGCGGTCGCGCCAATCTTCAAGCTCCATTTCTTTGACACGCGCGGACACCGAGTCCTTAACATAGCTGTACTTCGTTTCATTGCTGAAACGGTCAAACGTGCTGACTAAGTCGCCGAAATTGGCATCGCCGCTCGCATTGCAGTTTGATTGATGACAAAACTGCTGGACGGAACCTACTTTAAAACTTTCAAAATAATGAGGATTGTTCCGGCCATCCTTAATAAACTTTCTCATGGTTCCATTCATAGGATCATTCACAGTCGCGGTGATGCTGTAGCCCGCGGCCTGCAAATCTTCCACATCCGGCCATGTGAGCGTAATCACCTCGCGGAGAATACCATTCGTGTCTCTGCGGTGAACGAGGTAGCTGTCGTTATCATCTAGCTTATCGCCATTGCCATTTTCATCGTCATCGGGTGTTTCATAGCGGCTGTCGCGCGTGCGGAAGGTATCGCCGTCTGTTGTCAACCATCGGGTCAAAGAGTAAACCTGGTCATCGCTATCTTGGTTGATGGCTGCTTTGGGACCCAGGAAATCATCCTGATCGTAATCCGTGATTCCGACACTCGCTAAATGGCTCGACAAAACCGTACTGGCTGTGTAACCGTAGGTTTCTACAGTCCGGTCTAAATTTCCTTTGGCTGTCAGATAATTCGCGATGGTCGAGGCGATACCATTTTGATTCGCGATTGCGATAATGCGGCCTTCATCATCCTGCACGGAAACATTCTGCATCCATTTCCAGTCATAAGTCATCGAAGACACAAAGCCGGAGCCGTCCATCGTGACTGAAAATCCTTCGTTATGGCCAGGGCGCGTATTTAAAATAACGGTTTTTTCAATTTCATCCGTGAAAGGATTTTCATAGCGGTAAAAAAGCTGCGCGGATCGGCGGTTACTCGTAATAGCCATGACCTGGCCGCGGTTATTGTATTCATACGTATCAATTTTGCCGTCCGGATTATTAACCGTCTTAACTAGGTCTCGAGGTTCCCCTTCGATACGAATACGGTTATAAAGTGATAAGGTTCCGTCACTTCGCAAGGTTTGAGTGAGCCGGCAGACGCCGGAGCAATTCCACGTATACTGAGTCTTTAAACCATTCGGGCTTTCAATCGAATCAATCAGGTCGCGGCGGGGGTGGTTTGGATCCTGTCTATAAACAATTTTGGTATTATCTTGCTGAATTTGATAATCGAGATTCCGCCAGCTGGGTTCAACGTCAGAACCCCGGGTGGCCTGCAGGCCTCCGAAATTCATTTCCTGCATGCCTTCGACCGGCTCCCCGCTTAGAACAAATCCGCTCCAATGGGTATTAAATTCGCTCCATGAAAGCTCGAAATGGTCGCCGTTATATTCGAGGATATTCACTTTATCGGGCGTGACCGATTCAAGAACCGCAAAATGATCGCCGTCCAAATGCACAATCACCGGCTTTGTAATGTTTCGGAGACTTTCAAGGGATGTCAAACCGCCGATCATTTGCAGACCGTGCTTTTCAGCAACATTCTTAAGCGCGTAAGCACTCAGGACCATTTCGCCGCGGGTTGTGGCGTTCATCACACCCGTTAAAACGTCAGTCAAAATTGATTCGTACGCGATGGTTTCATAATCAGGCGCATTGCCGCCAAGCACGCTTGAGATCACAGTCCCAATCGCCATAAACGCGCTGATGCCGAAATGCGTGCTCTGATTCTTGAGGTAGTCCACAATTCCGGTCATCGATTCAGCGGTAAAATAATTCAGAAGCGCGGAAGGCACGCCGAATCCCGCGGCAAATTGGATTTGTTCTTCACGGGTAAATTCTAAAAATTGATTCAGCGCATCCTGAATCCGATTTGTAACGCGGCCCATAAGCGCAAGAATGCCCGCGTATTCTTCCGTCCCCTTTAACTCTTGAGTTAAATCCTGCTGTGTAAGATCACCCGAACGCATCTGTTCGAGTCTCTGGGCAATTTCATCTTTCTTGGGATCGCGGCCCAGCGTCGAGCGGTAGATGTCATAGATAACTTTCTCTTCATCGGTCTGAAGCGTGTAGCGGATGACACCGGCACCGCCGACGCAAGCCAAACCGCAGCGGGGACGGTAGAAACTGCGGGTGAATCCGAGCAATTGTCCGTCGCTGATGCGGAACGTTGAAGAAATAACCGGCACTTCGTCATTGCGCACACCGTCATATTTTGTATAAATATAATTTTTGGGCGTTGTCGTAAGCGTATAGTCCAGCGCGCAGCTGTAGGTTGATTCGCAGGTCGCTCCGTCTCCCCCGTTATCCAATGAATCCGCAATGCCATCGCCATCGAGATCTCTGGAATTTGTCGCGTTGTAAAAATAATCGGTAATGGTTGGAGTAATAAACGAGCTGGGGTTATTTCTTTGTTTTTTCCAAACAGTTACTTTGGTAATTCGCCCAGCCTTTGAGATATCGGTTTCCTGCTGCGTATACCGCAAATAGATGTGACTATCATCAAAGTTCTCGTCGGGATAGCCGGAAATAATGTAGCTTGTGCCGTTATCATAAACACCGCCGTATCCAGCGCTGGTATAATCCGAGAAACTTCTTGAAAAAACTGTCTCATCGGGGTTAATCGCGAAGGTATTCGTGAGGAAGGAATAATTCTTTACCCAGTCTCCGGTTTTATTCCAATGGGCCGCGTTTCTCTCCATCACTTGCTTTGCAAACTCAAGCCGTCCGCTGACAAAGTCCGGATTATATTCGGAAATAATATACGTCACGCCGGTTCGGGCTTTATTGGCCGGGCTGCGCTCTGCTAATTGGCGGGAATACTGGCTGATCTGCGTACCTTCAAAATTTCCGCCAAGTCTTGACGCGGTTCTAATCCAAGTACCGGTTTTACCGCTAAAGGTCGCGTTGCGTTCAATAAATTGCCATCCATAATCAAGATAGCCGCCGCTGAAATCGCTCTTATACCCATTAATACTGAAGGTGTAACCGGTCTTCGCGTAAGTCACCGGATCACGTTCGACAAGCTGCCGGGCGAATCGTGAATAAGTCGTCGGCGACCATGGGTCACCGCCATTACCGATATTTGAATGAAGCTGAATCCAGTTCCCGTGTTTGCCGCTGTAGGTCACGTCTTTTTCGACAAACTGTTTTAAGAAACGGTAATTTTTAGGGGACGCGGCTTTGAGCGCGGTGGCCATATACGTCCAGCCGTCTTTAGAGTGATTCGCCGCCCGGCCGATATATTGATACGATTCTTCCGTTTCCAGAGTATCCGCGAAAAGATTATCGAGCTCAGAATAGGTCAATCCCCAAGTGCCGAATTTGCCGAAATAGCTGACATTCTTTTCCTGAAATTGTTTGCTGAAAACCGTGCTTAGCGTTTCAGCATAATTATTGTCCAACTCCGAAGCAATAAATGTCCAATTTGTTTTGGCACGGTTCGCGCCGCGTTCCGCCAATTGATAGCTGTACTCTGTGGCCGCCTGCGCTGTGAAGAGCGCTGTCAGATCCGTCGCGGTTTTAATCCAATTCCCGCTCTTTCCAAAATGCGTTGAATTCTTTTCTTCGTATTGTTTCAAAAATGAAGTTTCATAAGTAGCGCCAAACAGATTGTTTAACCCGCTCGCGATAAAAGTCCAGCCTGTTTTTCCGTAGGTCACTGGATCGCGCTCGACCAGCTGAAGCGCGTATTCGGACAAGACTGTTTCGGTAAAGGTATCCGTCAATTCGCTTATGGTCTTAACCCAGTTGCCCGTTTTCCCGAAAAACAATTTATTCTTTTCTTGAAATTGCTTCGTAAATTGCGAGGCCACGGTCATATTGAAACCTGAATCCAAACTAGCGACAAGGTAGGTCCAACCTGTTTTAATAAACAAGGCGGGATCTCTTTCTACCATCTGGAGAGCGTACTCCGTAACAGAAGTAACCGCAAAAGTGCTGTCCAGCTCGGTCGTCAAGCGGACCCAGTCACCGGTTTTACCAAAGCGGGTTGTATGCTTCTCTTGATACTGCTTGATGAACTGACTCTCATTCGTATCCACAAAGAGATTGCTTAAGTTTGACGCGATAAAGGTATTACCGGTTTTCTGTCCGTTCGTCCGCTCAACTAGCTGCAGGCTGTACTCAGTAGCCGGCGTCACAGCAAAAAGACCGTTCAAATCGGTTACGAGTTTGATCCAAGTCCCTGTCTTGCCGAAATAGGTTGAATTCTTATCGATATATTGTTTCAAGAAATTAGAATATGCGTTCGGCGTAAAGTTCAAATCAAGATCAGCGGCGATTAAGGTCCAACCCGTTTTAACACCATTCGCGGCGCGCTCCACTAACTGCATCGCGTATTCCGTCACCGCGGTCACGGCAAAACTGCTGTTCAATTCACTGACGAGGCGTACCCAATTTCCGGTCAGGCCAAAATGGGTTGTGAGCCGTTCTTGATATTGTTTCGAAAACGTCGATTCTTGGATAGCGGCGAAAGCATTGTTTAAATTTGAAGCGCTGAAGGTCCAGCCGGTTTTTACTTTTGTCGCGGGATCCCGCTCAGCAAGCTGAAGAGCGTATTCTGACCACACAGTCTCGACAAACGAATTGGTGAGCTCAGCCATAATCTTGACCCAATTGCCGGTTTTACCAAAATAAGTTTTATTTTTATCGATAAATTGCTTAACAAACGCTGTGCTTGCGATTTGAGCATAAGAAGAATCAACATCAGTAACCAGGTACGTCCAACCGGTTTTTTGATTTTGGCTGTCCCTCTCAACAAACTGCAGTCCGTACTCCGTAAAGGGGTTGACCGCGAAGGAGCTGTCAAGCTCCGTCACGAGCTTGACCCAAGTACCGGTCTTTCCAAAGTAGGATGAATTTCTGTCTAAATATTGCTTCAAAAAGGACGAGCTCAGGGTGGAGCTCAGATTTGAGGCAAGATCAGCCGCAATAAACGTCCATCCTGTTTTCACTTTTTGAGCATTGCGCTCGACAAGCTGAAGGCTGTATTCCGTAAAGGAACTAATCGCGAAAAGATTTGTGAGCTCAGAGACGATTTCAACCCAGTTTCCGGTTTTCCCAAAATGCGTAGTACCCCGCTCCTGAAATTGCTTGATAAAAGATGAGCTGATAATTTCATTGTAGAGGTTATCTAAATCAGATGCGATGAATGTCCACCCCGTTTTAGCGCGGCTTACCGACCGCTCGACAAGCTGCATTGCGTATTCACTTGCGGCATTCTCACCAAACGAATCCGTGAGTTCAGCCGCGATCCGCACCCAATTTCCAACCATCCCAAAATGAGTTGTGCCGATTTCCTGAAATTGTTTGGCGAAGCTGGAATCCGATGTCTTGTTAAAAAAGGAGTCAAGAAGCGACGCAATAAAGGTCCAGCCGGTTTTAAGTTTTGTCACGGGATCGCGTTCCACAAGCTGAAGGGCGTACTCAGTCCCAGTGGTTACAGCAAAAAGATTATTCAATTCCGTCACGAGCTTGACCCAATTGCCGGTTTTACCGAAATGGTTCACATTCTTTTCTAAAAATTGTTTCAGGAAAGCTGAACTTTCCGTTTCATCAAAATTGCTATCCAACTCAGAAGCTATGAAAGTCCAATTTGTTTTAACCCTTTGCGCGTCGCGTTCCACAAGCTGCAGCGCGTATTCCGTCGTCGGGACAATCCCGAACGTATTGGTCAGTTCGGTCACTAACCGGACCCAATTACCCTGTTTGCCAAAATGGAGCGTGTTTTTTTCCTGATACTGCTTTAAAAACGCCGTCTCAAAACCTTCCGTGAAAACATTCGTCAGGCCGGAAGCGATCAGCGTCCAGCCGGTCTTCATTTTTGCCGCGTCACGCTCAAGAAGCTGGAGGGCATACTCTGACGCGGCAGTCTCGGCGAAGGTATTGGTAAGCTCCGAAACAATTTTTGTCCAATTTCCGGTCTTGCCAAAGAAAGTTTTTCCCTTCTCCTGAAATTGTTTAATAAATGCCGTCGATGAAGTTTCCGCGAAAAGACTGTCCAGCTCAGACACAACATAAGTCCATCCGGTTTTTGCTTTTGTAGCAGGGTTACGTTCAACAAGCTGCAGCGCGTATTCACTTGTCGAAAGCTCGGCAAAACTATCGTTAAGCTCAGAAACAATTTTGACCCAATTTCCGCTTTTCCCAAAATGGCTCACGGCCTTTTCAAGAAATTGCTTAATAAAGCTCGTATCAGGCGCTATTGTGTAAGTGTTTGAAAGAGAGGAAACAACAAAAGTCCATCCTGTTTTGATTTTAGAAGCATCCCGTTCAACAAGCTGCAGCGCATATTCCGATGCCGCCGTGACCGCGAACGTATTCGTGAGTTCGCTCACCAACCGTACCCAGTTACCCGTTTTAGTAAAATGAGCCGTATTTTTTTCCTGATACTGCTTGAGAAAACTCGTCTCATCACCCTCACTAAAATCAGACTCCAGACCCGAGGACACCAGCGTCCAGCCCGTTTTAATCCCCGCAGCATCTCTTTCTATCAGCTGCATCGCATATTCCGCCGCAGTTGTCACCGCAAAAGTGTTTGTAAGTTCGGTGATAATCTTGACCCAGTTACCTAGCTTGCCGAAACGGTTCGTATTTTTTTCCTGGTACTGTTTCGTAAACGCCGTGTCAGGCAATTCCGTAAAATCATTTTTCAGCTCGGAGACAGAATACGTCCAGCCCGTCTTAACTCCATTAGCATCGCGCTCAACAAGCTGCAAACCATACTCGGATCCGGCAGTCTCTGCGAACTGATTCGTAAGATCGGTAACAAGCTTTGTCCAATTTCCACCTTTACCAAAATAGGTGGAATTCTTGTCGACAAACTGCTTTAAGAAGCTGCTTGTCGCGATTTCTTGGAAATTATTGTCAAGCTCGGAGGCGATAAACGTCCAGCCCGTTTTCACTCTCGAAGCATTGCGTTCGACAAGCTGGAGGGCATATTCCGCGGCGGCTGTAACGCCAAAAGTATCGGTCAGCTCAGAAATAATCATGACCCAGTTGCCTGTCTTCCCAAAATGAGAAACGTTCTTTTCTTGAAATTGTTTAATAAAACTGGTGCTATCAGATTTAGTAAAATCAGACTTAACATCAGAGGCAACAAGAGTCCATCCGGTTTTGATGCCGCTCGCGTTGCGTTCAACAAGCTGAAGCGCGTATTCGCTCGCCGGTCCAACAACGAATAGATCCGACAATTCGCTAATAATACGGACCCAATTTCCCGTAATACCAAAGTGGGCGGTATCGTTTTCCTGGTACTGCTTAAGGAAGGAGCTGTCAGCTGTCTTGGCAAATGAACTATCGAGCTCGGCAGCAATAAAGGTCCAGTTTGTTTTTAAACCATTCGCGTCCCGCTCAACAAATTGCATCGCGTATTCAGAGCTCGCCAAAACACCAAACGTGTTCGAAAGTTCACTGACAATCTTAACCCAATCCCCCGTTTGACCGAAATAGGTGGAGTTTTTTTCTACGTACTGTTTGAGGAATGAAGTGTCGGGCGCTTCAGTAAAATCAGGGGCGAGTCCCGTCGTGACAAATGTCCATCCCGTTTTAACGCCGTTCGCGTCGCGCTCAATCAGCTGCATGGCATATTCAGAATTCGCTGATGTAGCAAAAGAATTTGTCAGCTCGCTGATAATTTTGACCCAATTCCCTGTTTTTCCAAAAAAGGTTTTGTTTTTCTCAGTAAACTGTTTCAGGAAACTTGTGCTATTCCCTTCAACGAAAGTCGAGGTCAACCCTGAAGCGATCAATGTCCAGCCGGTTTTCACTCCCAGCGCGTCTTTTTCAACAAGCTGCATCGCGTACTCTGAGGCTGCGGTGATGGCGAATGTATCCGTTAACTCTGTAATCAGCTTGGTCCAATTTCCTGTCTTTGAGAAATAGGTCGCGTTCTTTTCGACATATTGCTTGAGGAAACCAGTATCCGCGGTAACCGCGAAAGACGGGTTAAGTCCTGAAGCGATGAGCGTCCAGCCCGTTTTGGCACCGGCTGCGTCTCTCTCCGCGAACTGCATCGCGTAATCGGTGTCCGGGCCCGTCGCGAATAGATTTGTCAGGCCCGAAACAATCTTCGTCCAGGTTCCTGTCTTTCCAAAATAAGTTGCGCCCTTTTCTGTAATTTGACGAAGGAATGAGCTGTCGGGCGTCGCATTAAACGATGCATCGAGTTCGGAAGCGATAAGGTTGGTTCCCTTAACGACTTCGAGCTGCATTGCGTATTCTGTTTCACCGGTCACAGCAAAGACATTGGAGAGGCCCGAGATAATTTTTGTCCATTTACCGGTTTGCCCGAAAAACTGAACTGGCGTTTTTTCTTGGTATTGTTTTACAAAACTGGTATCCGCATTTGATAAAAACGCGGAGGTAAGTCCTGACGCGATGAAGATCCAACCCGTTCTGATTCCGCCTACTTTTTCAGGAAGTTGGGCGACATAATCCGTATCGACAGTCAAATCAAAGGTGTTTGACAGCTCAGTAAGCATAAGCGTCCAATCACCCGCCTGACCAAAGCGACTAGAATTTTTTTCTACTTTCTGCTTAATAAATGAAGAGTCCGGGGTCGCTGTAAAACTGCTGGATAAAGTGGACGCAATTAGTGTCCAACCGGTTTTATTGCCAGCGCCGTCGCGCTCGACCAGCTGCATCGCATAATCTGTCTCCGGGATAAGGCCGAAAGAGTTAGATAAATTAGAAATGATCTTTGTCCAATCACCGGTTTTTGAGAAATAAGTTGAAGCTTTCTCAACCTTTTGTTTCAAAAAGACCGTATCCGGAGTTTGTGTAAAGGAACTGCTAAGCCCCGTTGCCACAAAAGTCCAATTGGTGAGGTTGCCCCCTATTTTTTCAGCTAACTGCATGGCGTAATCGGTATCGTCTGTCAGATCAAAAGAGCTGGATAGGTTTGAAATGATCTTCGTCCAATCACCCAGCATCGTAAAATAAGTGCTCGCTTTTTCAACTTTTTGCTTCGCGAAGCTTGACTCTGAACCCGCAGTAAAAGAAGGCGTCAGCTGAGACGCGACAAATATCCAGCCGGTTCGTACTCCGCCGATTTTTTCCGCAAGCTGAGCGACGTATTCCGTGTCTACCGTAAGGTTAAAGGTATTGGATAGCCCAGTAATCAAGAGTGACCAATCGCCGGTTTTCGTGAAGCGTGTGGTGCCCTTTTCTTGCTTTTGCTTCATAAATGTCGTATCCGAAATTTGAGCGAATCCAGATGACAAACCCGAAGCGATAAAATTCCAGCCGGTTTCAACCCCATTGACATCAAGCTCTGCGAGCTGAAGAGAATAATCCGTGTCAGCAATAACTGTGAACGTATTCGATAGATTCGAAATAATTCTTGTCCAATTGCCAATTTTTGAAAAATGCGTGGTGCCTTTTTCCTGAAATTGCTTAATAAAGCTTGAGTCTGCAGTTTCTAAAAATTGACTGGATAGCCCTGAGGCGACCCAGGTCCAACCCGTTTCAACTCCATTCGCGCCGCGCTCCACATACTGAAGGGTATATTCAGTATCAATAGTCACCCCGAACGTGTTCGAGAGTTTGGTTTTGAGTTTCGTGACGGTCTTATCCGT
>CAZEFF010000055.1:0-15220 GCA_964511315.1 uncultured bacterium
AGTTTTCTGCGCGCGCGCGTCATCGCGACATTCATGCGCCGAGTATCCGTCAAGAAACCCATTTCTCCTTCATAGTTAGACCGCACAAGCGAAATAATCACAGCTTCTTTTTCCCGGCCTTGAAACCCGTCTACGCTGTCCACTTCAAGCCCCGGCTGAGGGCAAAGACTCGCGAGCAGGCGGACTTGCGCGCTGTAAGGGCTGATGATCGCGATTTGATCCGGCTGAACTCCGGCCTCCAGCAACCGCGCCAATTGTTCCGTGACGAGCGCTGCTTCTTCAGCGTTAAAACGGCTTTCTGAGCCCGGTTCCATTTTCTCTTCAAATCCCCGCCCGGCGGTATCAATGAAAAGAAACACCTCTTCGGTTTCAGGCGTCCGCTTCACATTCTCCAAATCGGCAAGCGTGTGATCTTTGACAGACTTGTCCGCGATCAAAACCCCTTTGTAAAATTTTTTGGATGAAAAGTTCATAATTTTTTCATGCATCCGGTACTGAACCTTCAAAAGCGTTTTCCATTCATCGCCTAAATATTTGTAGAGGCGTTCAAAAAGCGTGATACCAAGCCCGCCTTCTTCAGCGGCTTTCGAACGGACCGTGGGAGGAAGCTGAAAATGATCTCCCGCCAATATCACTTTGGCGGCTTTGTTAATGGGAATCCAGCAGGAAGGTTCTACGGCCTGCGTCGCTTCATCAATCACAAGCAAATCGAATGTTTTCTTTTTAAGAAATGGATCTGCTGCGGATGTCAGCGTTCCTACCATCACCGGCGCTTGGTGAAAAACCTGATCAAAAATCTGATCCTCAAGCTCATGAATTTCTTTTTTCAAAATATGCAGTTCTTCAGACATTTCTTTCCGTTCACCCCAGTCAAGTTCCCGCCGGTCGCGGTGCCGGTCGCGTTTGCGGAGAATTTTTTCCATCGCGAACTCCAGCTCTTCTACCATTTTAGCGGAGGGATGCGCCGCGAGACGAAAGTCCAGCGTATGCTCGCGCAAGTGATCCATAATCCGGGCGGGATGCCCAAGCCGCAAGGCCGGAACTTCCGCTTTAATCAAACATTCCAGAATATGATCGCAAGCCGTATTGCTCGGGGCGGTCGCGAAAACAAATTTTCCCTGTTCCACATATTGCCGGATCACTTCCACGAGCACCGTTGTTTTGCCTGTTCCCGGAGGCCCATGCAGCAGTCCGATATCCTTGACGCCGAGCGCCATACGGACAGCTTCCTTCTGCCACTCATTTAAATTGGGATTGGCATATTTCACTTCGCTTGGTTTTAAGACATCAAAACTTTCCGGCTTTTTGAGCCCAAGGGCGAGATCCCGAAAAAAAGCGGGCCGGGAATGTTTCGCGGACCGCGTATTTTCCATCGCCTCACGCATTTTTTTAAAGGTAGAGCGGTTGGAGGCCGCGCTTAAATGAAAAATACCTACGGGCTCATCGAGCCAATCCGGAATGCGGTAACTCACGGCCACTGTGATGCGGTCTTTTTCTTTTTCATAAACGGTTCCCGAAGGCATGCCTTCAAGCTCGGACGGATTTTGAGAAATGACAACCACATCGCCGATATCCGGCGAATAAACAGGAAGCGGCTGATTATTCTGATAGTGAAAAGTAAAAAGGCGGTGTCCCGCGGGGCTGTAATGGGCCTCGCTTAAAACCATCCCGAGAAGGGCCCTGCCGTTTTTTTCGCGCTCCTCAGGGGTTTTTGAAAGAAATTCCTGCTGAAACTGGAGAATCTCTTCCGCCTCTTCAAGCGCGATAAGTTTAGCGAGTTTTTCAAAGTGATGATTGATCGGATCAGTCATGATTGCTTTCTAATATTTATTCGAATAATGTTTTTTGCAGGCTGGGTTCCGTATCCGTCTGATTTTTAAGTCCGGAAATCCCAAGCCCAAGCAGGCGCACGGGTTTTTTGCCGGCCAAGGTTTTTTTCATCAGCAATTCGCAAGCCGTCTCATAAACCTCTTTGGCGTCGAGCGGAGAATGTCCGAGTGTCCGGGAACGGGTAATGACTTCAAAATCATGATACTTCACTTTCAGCACGATTGTTTTCCCCATTCGGCCCGATCCTTCAAGTCCCGAAAAAATTTCTCCGGCAAGTCCCTGCAGTTTCCATTTAAGCCACTCCACATCCAGAATATCTTTCGAAAAAGTTTCTTCACTGCTGTACTGTTTGGGTTCGGTATACGGCTCCACCTGCCGATCATCAATTCCCAACGCGCGGTCCGCCAGAAACAGCCCCATTTTTCCAAAATGCGCCACTAAAAATCCCGTTTCCATGCGCGCCAAATTTCCAACTGTATAGATATTCAGCGCGTGGAGTTCTTTTTCGGTCACAGGCCCAACGCCCGGGATTTGACGCACGGGAAGATTTTGAAGAAAACTTTGAACTTCGGAAGGCTTGACCACCGTAAGGCCGTCAGGCTTTTTAAAATCTGAGGCAATTTTTGCGAGAAACATGTTCGGCGCGACGCCTGCCGAAGCCGTTAAATTTGTAAGCGCGTGAATATTCTGTTTGATAAGCGAGGCAATCATCACAGGGTCTTCAACGCCGAGACGGTGCTGAGTTACATCTAAATAAGCTTCATCAATCGAAACGGCTTCCACGAGATCTGTATGCTGACGCAAAATGGCCATGACCTGTTCTGACGCTTCTGAGTATTTTTCAAAATTGGGGCGGACAAATACCGCCTGAGGACATAGGCGCTTGGCCTGCGCGGCCGGCATCGCGGAACGGATACCGAATTTGCGGGCTTCATAAGACGCCGTACTCACCACACCGCGCCCCTCGGGTGTGCCGCCGACCACAACCGGTTTGCCTTTGAGTTCGGGATGATCACGCTGCTCCACGGACGCGAAGAAAGCGTCCATATCGATATGAATCATTTTCCGCTGCCAGATGGATGGCTTCATCCCGTTAGATCTCCAAACCCGCTAGCGGCGGGCAATAAAAAGCATTGGCAAAAACACATAAGCTCTCTGCAAAACATACTTCGGTTAGAGATCTAACGGGATTCATGCACTGATTCTATTGAGGAACGCCTTTGTTTTCAAGCAAAGCTATTATCCCCTTCGCTTTGCGCCCATCGCAAAGCTCCGGAGGATCTGTCCCGCGCATGATTGTTGATTAAACACGCGCGGGCGGATAGAATAACGATCTCGCAAAAGGAGTCCTTTATGTCACATGAAAAAGAAAAAATAAATTTTGGCGGACGCGAAATTGAAGCTTCGACAATTGATGTCAATCAGGCCAGTGAGCGCTGGAATGAATACATTCTTGATGACGGAACTGTCGTAAAAATTAAGCTGGTTCTAAAAAAAGTTGCCCGGGCGGATGGCGAATATGACGCGGAAGGAAATCCCGTTTATTTGATCCAGACGACCAATGTGGTGACGGTCACGGCTCCGAAAGAACTGCGCAGACCTAAATAACCCCGAAGGGGTCATTCCCGCTTTAGCGGAACGGAAAACAGAAACTACTTCAAACTTTCCCGAAGCTTTGGAAGGATGGCGTCGAGCGCGATGAGTTCGGTCTTTCCGGAATCACGGAACTTCACTTCCACCTGATTTTGCTTCAGGTTTCTATCCCCCACAATCACTTGCACAGGGATTCCGATTAACTCCGCGTCATTGAATTTCACGCCCGCGCGTTCATCGCGGTCATCATAGAGCGCTTCAAATCCGGCAGCTATTAATTCACTGTAAATTTTATCTGCCGCCGCGCGTGTTCCCTCATCTCCGTGATTGACCGTAATCAGTTCAACGGAAAAAGGAGCTATGGCCTTCGGCCACTTAATCCCCTTTTCATCATGATGTTCTTCAATCGCGGCCGCGAGGATGCGGTTCACGCCGATTCCATAGCAGCCCATGATGGCAGGCTGACGCTCGCCTTTTTCATCCAAATACGCGGCGCCGATGGATTCTGAGTAACGCGTGCCTAATTTAAAAATATGGCCAATTTCCATAGTCGTCACCACTTTTAAACTTCCCGAACCGTCCGGAGAAAGATCGCCTTCTTTCGCGTAACGGATATCGCCGAAAGCCGCGGGTTTAAAATCGCGCCCCGGATTCACATTTTTCATATGCTTATCTTTTTCATTGGCGCCCGTCACATAATCGACCCCATCCCGAAGGTCCCAATCCGCGTACGCGGGAATAGGAAGTCCCACCGGCCCCGCGAATCCGACCGGGGCACCGGTCGCCTGCTGAATTTCAGGATTTGTCGCCGCGCGCAGAGTTTTCGCGTTTAACAGTTTACGCAATTTCACTTCATTCACTTCACTGTCGCCCGGCACAAGCGCGGCCACAGGCTTATCGTCCGCCATATAAATCATGGTCTTGATCATTTGAGAAGCCTTCAGTTTAAAACGGTACGTGATTTCATCAATTGTCCGCAGATTCGGCGTATCGAAAATTTCGGGCGCGGCGCCTGACGGTTTTCCGGGCTGAGATTTCGGTTCCATGCGGTTCGCGATTTCAACGCTCGCCATGTAGCCTTTTTCAGAAATCGCCACACGGTCTTCCCCGTAAGGACAAACCACCATAAATTCCTGGCTCATGCTGCCGCCCATCATGCCGGAATCCGCGGAAACAATTTGAAATTTCAGGCCGCATCGGGTAAAGATCCGGTTGTAGGCATCCGCCATGGCTTGATAAGTTTTATCCAGGCTTTCGGTGCTGGCGTGAAAGCTGTAAGCATCTTTCATGATAAATTCTTTAGTGCGGATCACGCCAAAACGCGGACGGGCTTCATCGCGGAACTTTGTCTGGATTTGAAAAAGCGAAAGCGGCAGATCACGGAAAGATTTTAAATATCCCCCAACAAGTTCAGTAATGACTTCTTCATGGGTCGGCGCGAGAACAAATTCATGCCCTGCCCGGTTTTTAAAAGAAATTTTATCATCGCCCAATTTTTCAAACCGCCCTGATTTTCTCCAAATATCCGCGGGATGAAGCGCGGGAAGCAGGACCTCCACCGAATTGGCTTTATTCATTTCTTCCCGGACAATCGTGATAATTTTATGAAGAACCCGGAAACCCATCGGAAGATAACTGTAAACTCCGGAAGCCAGCTGACGGACAAGGCCCGCCCGCAATGCGAGCTGGTGGCTCGCGGCTTCCGCGTCTTTGGGAACATTTCGTAAAGTGGGAATGAGGGTTTGAGACCAGCGCATAGACGGATTATCCTGGGATAAGGGCTTTTAGTTTTGCAAAAAGGTTGAGGTTGTTTAAATCATTAAAAATCGCGAAGCCCATAAACGTAAGCAGAAAAACAAATCCGATTTGGGTCGCTTTTTCCTGAAACTGCAGGCTTACTTTTTTGCGGGTAACCGCTTCGATCAAAAGAAAAAAGAGATGTCCTCCGTCAAGACCCGGAATCGGAAATAAATTGATCACGGCCAGCGAGATGCTTAAATTCGCGGTCAGCTGCAGCAGATAGGGAAGCCCCAAATGCACCGCGCTGCCCGTCATACTGATAATCCCGATTGGCCCCGAAATGGTTTTCATCGAAAGCTTGCCCATGATGAGATAAAAAATGGCTTTATGGGTCAGATAAGTCAGATTCACAACGCTAAGCCCAGCATGCTTTACCGAATCAATGAAAGAGTACTTTTCAATAATATTGGATTTTGGGCTCGGCGTGATGCCGATCCGCTTAAGCCGTGCCGGTTTACCGAAGATGTCTTTAACTTCCTCAACTTTCGGCGCGAGATAAATGGTTGAAGATTGGCTGGCGCTGCCGTCCGCCGACGGAGTTAAAACCTGAAGCGCAACGGAACCTTCAGGCGCGGCTTCAATCGCGCTGATCAAATCAGTCCAGCGCTCTACTTTGGTATTTCCAACCTGAATGATTTCATCCCCCACTTTAAGTCCGGCTTCTTTAGCAGGATAGCCGTCCACTAAGGTTCCAACCGTTGTGCCGGGGACTGGGCGTCCAGACATGAAGATAAAAGCAAAAAGCACGAACGCTAGAAAATAATTCATGACAACACCCGCGATGACAATCAGGATTCTCGAAAATACTGAGGCCGCCAAATAATCTCCGGGCTGAGGAACGCCGGATTCTGTTTCGCTCACCGATTCCCCCGCCGGCTTCACAAACCCTCCCAGAGGAAGAAGCGAAACGACATAGCGCGTATTTTTTGTCTGCCAATGAAAAATTTCAGGGCCGAATCCGATCGAAAATTTTTCCACTTTCACGCCGGTCAAGCGGCAGGCAATAAAATGGCCGAATTCATGAATAATGATCAGGATGCCTAAAACAAGCAGTGACGGAATAATGGATGAAAGAAATTGCATAAGCACTCCTTGTTAATCGATGAGGGCCGAGGCGGCTTCACGCGCCCACTGGTCCGCATCTAAAATGGCTTCAAGGTTCGGATTTTTTTTAATCCGATGTTTCGTCATTACTTTTTCAATAAGATCAGGAATTTTCATGAACCCGATTTTTCTTCCCAAAAAAGCCTCAACGGCAACTTCATTCGCCGCGTTTAGCGCCGCGGGCAAAGTTCCGCCGGCACGGCTCGCTTCATAGCCGAGCTCAAGACATGGAAAACGTTTGCGGTCAGGTTTTTCGAAATGAAGTTTTCCGACAGACAAGATATCAAGCGTTGGAAGATGATTGTTAAGTCTTTCAGGATAAGTCATCGCGTACTGAATCGGAACGCGCATATCCGTCACCGCGAGCTGCGCGAGATGAGTTCCGTCCACAAATTCAACCATCGCGTGCACTAAGGCCTCCGGATGAATCATGACCTCCACTTTATCTGAAGACACAGAAAACAAATTCGCCGCTTCAATCACTTCGAGCCCCTTATTCATAAGCGTCGCGGAATCAATGGTGATTTTAGGTCCCATCTTCCACTTGGGATGTTTCAAAGCTTCTTCCGGTTTAATTTGAACAAAAGAACTTTTGCGCTGACGGAAAGGTCCGCCGGAAGACGTCAGGACAAGTTTTTTCACCGAATCAGAAGCCCGGCCGTCGAGACATTGCCAAAGCCCGGAATGCTCGCTATCGATCGGAAAGATCGGCGCGTTAAATTTTTTCGCTTCTTTTAAAATAAGTTCTCCCGCCATCACAAGCGGTTCTTTATTAGCAATACCGATTTGCTTTCCTGAACGGATCGCGGTCATAACAGGCTTTAAACCGACCGCGCCGACAAGCGCGAAAATGATTTGTTCAGCACCGCGCAGCGAAGCGACTGCTTCAAGCCCAGCATCTCCCGTAACAACACGCACGCCGTAGGGCTTTAAACGCTTTGAAAGGCCCGCCGCGTCACGAGAATCATAAAGACAGACGACCTCAGGCTTAAACTCCACCGCCTGCTTAAAGAGAAGCTCCACGTTTTGTTTCGCCGCGAGTGCCGCGACTTTAAACTGATCCGGATGAGTACGGACAAGGGAAAGCGTGCTCAATCCAATGGAGCCGGTGGACCCGATAATGGCGATTTTCTTGGGATTTTTAGAAGACTTTTTTATCATGCGTTTATCCGCGAAGGACAAATCCTATCAGATAATAATAGACGACGGGGAAACTAAGTAGAAGACTATCGAGCATATCGAGAACACCGCCGAGGCCGGGAATATTTCCCGAATCTTTAACTCCCACATCCCGCTTGATGGCGCTTTCCGCCAAATCCCCCAGTTGAGAAACAATGCCGAGAATCGCGCCCAAGAAAACAAGATGCACCAGCGGGATATTCGGTAAATAAATTTTCGAAACGATTGAAAGGATAATGGATGTTGCGAAACCGCCGATAGCACCTTCAACCGATTTGTTGGGGCTGATATGCTCAATCAGTTTTGTCCGGCCGAATTTTCTGCCAATAAAATAAGCCCCGGCGTCACCGCCCTTTACAAGAAGAATGGTATAGAAAACCCACTGCGGACCGTACTCGAGTTCGTGTACTTTAATCAAATGCGAAAAAAACCAGGTGACATAGATAATTCCAAAAACCGTTACCGATGTCCCGATAAGCGCGTGCTCTTTGTGTTTCTTACTGAAATTATAGATAAATAGAGCTAAGCAGGCCATCACCAGAACAACCGACTCATAAGAGAAATACACCGACACCGGCAAAAGCGCTCCCCAGAAAAGTCCCAGCGCGAGATTAATCGGTAAATTCTTTTTTTGAGACAATTGAAGAAACTCATAAAGAGCAAGCAAATTAAAAACTTCGACAATAATAAAAAACAGCCAATCCGGAGCCTTAAAAATCGTAAGACACGTGATGGGAATAACTACAGCGGAAACAAGAAGACGTTTTTGGAGACTGCTCATATTATTTTGAGACCTCAACCTTGCTGCGGCCAAACCGTCTTTCCCGGCGCCGGTAAACATCAATGGCTTTTGTGAACTCTGCTTCGTCAAATTCAGGCCAAAACTTATCGGTGACCACAATTTCAGCGTAAGCGATTTGAAGTAAAAGAAAGTTACTGACCCGCATTTCTCCGCTTGTGCGGATTAAAAGATCAGGGTCGGGAATTCCCGCGGTATATAAATGAGCCGCAACCGTTTTTTCATCAATCGCGTCCGGAGAAATTTTTCCTTTTAAAACTTCCTGAGCAATTTTTTTGCACGCGTCCGCGATTTCGCATTGCGAAGAGTAACTTAACGCGATCGTTAAAAAAAGCCCGGTATTATTCCGCGTTAAATCCATTCCTTTGCGGATTTTTTCCTGGATCTTTCCGCTTAAATCTTCCACGCGGCCGATCACATTGAAGCGGACATTATTCTTATGAAGTTCCGGAACTTTTTTATCCAGATAGTCGGATAAGCGGTCCATCAAGAAAGCGATTTCCGCTTTGGGACGCTGCCAATTCTCTTTAGAAAACGCGTAAAGGGTAAGGTATTTAATGCCAAGGCTCGGCGCGAAGTTAATAACTTCTTCGACCCGGTCTCCCCCGATTTGATGCCCGCGGACCCGCGGAAGTCCCTGCCGCTCTGCCCAGCGGCCGTTCCCATCCATAATAATGGCGACATGCGCCGGAGGAGGATTCAGCATTAGAGAAAAATTGTTTGCGCGCGTTTGCTGCCTACCGAAACAATCTTGACGGGGGTTTCCACCAAATCAGAAAGTCTCTCGATATATTTCCGCGCGTTAAGGGGCAAATCT
This sequence comes from uncultured bacterium, assembly GCA_964511315.1. Classification (GTDB taxonomy): domain Bacteria; phylum Omnitrophota; class Omnitrophia; order Omnitrophales; family Aquincolibacteriaceae; genus CAZEFF01. Next base: position 9,123 of record CAZEFF010000055.1, read on the forward strand.
TTCCACTTCTTCGCGGAAGTAATTTCTTCGCCCCAGCCTTTTACCGTTTGATAAACCGGCTCAGCTTTAGCGAATTGATTGATTGAGGTTGGATAATTTTTGCAAATTTTACCGTCAATTTTATAAGCCGTCGCGATTTTGATTTCTTTTAGCCCGGACAAAACGTCCAGCTTCATGACCGCCATTTCATCAAGCCCGTTAATTCTGACTGCGTGACGCACAATGACCGCATCAAACCATCCGCACCGCCGGGGACGGCCCGTCGTGGAGCCAAACTCTTCGCCCTTGGTTTGAATTTTTTTCATCAAATCAGCTGGAAACTGCGAAGGAAACGGACCTTCTCCAACGCGCGTGGTATAAGCCTTTACCACACCGATAACCCGATCAATAAGAGTTGGGCTCACGCCGGATCCCGCGATAGCGCCGCCGACAGTCGCGTTGGAAGATGTCACAAAGGGATAAGTACCATGATCCACATCCAGCATCGTCCCCTGCGCGCCTTCAAAAAGAATTTTTTTGCCTTTTCGGCTGGCTTCATAAAGATAAGCCGGCGTATCAATAGCAAAATCCATTAAACGCTTCTGATATTTCTTGAACTCATTAAAGATCTCATTGAAGCCAAGAGGCTTGTGTCCATAAATTTTCTGAATCGTGTCATTTTTTTCGCGAAGCACAGAGGTCAGCCGCTCCTTAAAATATGAGAGGTCCTGCAAATCCGCGACTCGGATGCCAAGTCGGGCCATTTTATCCGCGTAGCAGGGGCCTATACCCTTTTTGGTTGTACCGATCATTTCTTTTTTATTAATCGACTCTTCTCTGAGCGCGTCGATTAATCGATGGTATGGGAAAAGAAGATGCGCGGCGTCAGAAACAAACAGCCGGCCTTCCACGCGCACCCCTTTCGAGCGAAGCATCTCTACCTCTTCAAAAAAGGCTTTCGGATCCAGCACGACACCGTTGCCGATGACGCAAATTTTCCCAGGGTGAAGAATTCCGGAAGGAATTAAATGAAGAACAAACTTCTGCTGATCAAACTTAACCGTGTGACCCGCGTTGTTTCCGCCTTGGTAGCGGACGATGATATCGCTTTTTTTGGCGAGCACATCGATAATCTTGCCTTTGCCTTCATCGCCCCATTGAGCGCCGATTAAAATGCGGTTCATCCCGTTTGATCTCCAAATTCACCAAGACATTCAGTATTCCAGGATTGGCAAAACAGATAAAATCCCTCAGAAAAACAACGTTGGGTTAGAGATCGAACGGGATTCATTAGAGCCTGACGACTTTCACTTCGATAATCGGAGGAAATTTTTTGATTTCAACAAGCACTGCATCCGGCACTTCACTATCAGTATTGATGGTCGTAAGCGCCAGCATTTTTCCGCCCTGTTTCACACGAGCAAGTGACATTTCAGCAATATTGATTTTATTTTTCCCAAGAATTGTTCCCAAAGTTCCGACAACGCCCGGCATGTCTTCGTTCTTGATCACAACAACATTCCCTTGCGGATCTATATCCAGACCCCAGAAATCATCAATATTTACGATGCGGGGCAGTTTGTTGCCGAACAAGGTCCCCATAATCCGCTGAGTCCCCTTGCCTTTATCCGAAGTGACTTCGACTTCAATATAATTTGTGAAATCTTCAGTCTGCGTGCTTTTGCTTTCAGTGACCGTGATACCCCGTTCTTTTGCCATCTGGGGAGCATTCACAAAATTGACGGTTTCGCCGCAAATCGGAGTGAGCAAACCCTTGATGACAGCGATCGTCAGCGGATTGAGAGAATATTTCGTCACTTCCCCGCCGTAACGGATGGTGACATCTTTCAAACTGCCCTGAACCAATTGAACATGGAGCATACCGACTTTTTCAGCCAGCGTGAGCCAGGGCTTTAAAACTTTGTACGCTTCCGGATCGAGGCTCGGAAGATTAACAGCGTTCTTGATCGCGCGCTCATTAAGCGCATCAACAACTTGCTTTACAACATCAATCGCCACATTTTCCTGGGCTTCTTGGGTAGCAGCTCCAAGATGAGGTGTTGTAATCACTTGTTTCATTTTCAAAAGAGGATTATCCGCCGTCGGAGGCTCCGTTTCGAACACATCCAACGCAACACCGGAAACAATGCCGGAATTGATCGCGTCAACGAGAGCTTTTTCTTCCATAATTCCGCCGCGTGCGCAATTGATAAGCTTCACGCCTTTTTTGCAAAGTTTCAGCGTTTCATTGTTAAATAAATATTTGGTTTCAGGAGTCAGAGGAGTATGCACCGTAATGAAATCAGCTGCCTTCAGCAATTCTTTAAAATCCAGGAATTCAACCTGAAGACCGTCGATATTACTGCCCTTGGCAATGAACGGGTCGTAAGCCACGACTTTCATATTAAAAGCAAGCGCACGCTTTACAACTTCACGTCCGATGCGTCCAAAACCGACAACCCCCAAGGTTTTGCCGTTCAGCTCGGTTCCAAGAAAAGCTGTACGTTTCCATTCAGCGTTTTTCACTGAAGCAACCGCTTGAGGAATATTACGGGCCAGGGCCATGAGCATTGAAAAAGTATGTTCCGCCGTGGAAATGGTATTTCCTTCAGGCGTGTTCATCACAATGATGCCGCGCTTTGTGGCCGCTGGAAGGTCAACGTTATCCACACCCACACCCGCGCGTCCAATGACTTTAAGTTTTGTTCCCGCTTCAATAATGTCCGCGGTAACTTTGGTGCCGCTGCGGATAATGATGGCATCATATTCGCCGATGATCTTTTTTAGATCTTCAGGGCTGATGCCGGGCTTTTCGTCGACCTGGATATTGGTTTCTTTCTTGAGTTCATCCATGCCGGCTTTACCAAGCGGATCGGTCACAATGACTTTGAGAATTTTTGCTGAAGATTTTGCTTTTTGTTCCATGACGGCCCCGCTCATATTATTTGGATACGGCTACTTTTCCGGATAATTCTTTGATGGTTTCATCTAAAACTTGGATTCCCGCGTCAAGATCCTGCTTAGTAATGGATCCCATATGCGCGATGCGGACAACTTTTCCTTTAATTTCACCTTGCCCGCCGGCCATGGTGACTCCTTTGTCATCACGCATAATTTTAACCAACTTTTCACCGTCAATTCCCGCGGGAACAACCGCCGCGGTGCAAGTTGAAGATGGCGCTTTTGAAAAAAGTTTTAATCCCATCGCTTCCAGCTTAGAACGCGTGTATTTTCCGAGTTCTGCGGCACGGGCGAAAACTTTTTCAATACCTTCCGCTTCAATTAAATCGAGCGCTTTGTTAAGGCCGATCACAATCGTAAGCGCGGGAGTAAATGGAGTGTCCCAATCTTTCAAGGCTTTATCCGCCAAACGAAGATCGAGATAAAAACAAGGAATGTTCGCGGTCTTCATACGCGCGCGGGCTTTTTCACTCACGCTGATAAATCCAAGGCCCGGAGGAAGCATCAAAGCTTTCTGAGATCCGGAAACGCCAAGATCCACATGCCAATTATCGGTTTCCATGCGGTCCGCGCCAAGGCCTGAGATCGCGTCCACAATCAAAAGCGCGTCGGTTTTCGCGACTACTTCGCCGATGCCTTTAATATCGTAAAGAACGGCCGTGGAAGTTTCGCAAAGTTCCACGCAAACCGATTTAATTTTAGGATTAGCCTTCAGCGCGTCGGCGATTCTCTTGGGTTCGATCGCTTCACCATAAGGAATTTTGATAACTTGCGCTTTTAACCCAAACGCTTTCGCGAGATCCGTCCAGCGTTCTCCGAATTTTCCGCCGTCAACCACGAGGATTTCATCTCCGATTTGATGAAAGTTCACAATCGAGGCTTCCATCGCCGAAGTTCCGGAGCCGGTCAGCGTGTACACGGGATTTTTTGTCAGAAAAACATTTTTAATCCGTGTCGAGGCCTGCTCAAAAATTTTCCGGTACTGCGGAGTGCGGTGATGAATAATCGGTTCCGCCATCACCTGGCGGACAGACTCAGGAACCGGAATCGGGCCCGGTGTCAGCAGAATATTGCGCGCCATCTTACTTCTTGCCTCCGAGATCAGAACGGGAAGCAATCACGTGATCCACAATGCCGTAAGCCTTGGATTCTTCGGCAGACATGAAATAATCGCGGTCCGTGTCTTTTTCAATTCTCTCAATAGGCTGACCCGTATGCTTGGCCAAAATCCGGTTGAGAAGATCTTTGAGTTTCAAAATTTCTTTGGCCTGGATATGAATATCGGACGCCGTTCCTTGCGCGCCGCCCCAAGGCTGATGAATCATGACGCGAGAGTAAGGAAGAGAAAAACGCTTTCCTTTTGTTCCAGCGGTAAGAAGCAGCGACCCCATGCTGGCAGCTTGACCCAAACAATAAGTCGCGATGTCGCATTTCACAAATTGCAAGGTGTCATAAATCGCGAGCCCGGCAGTCACCGATCCGCCCGGAGAATTCACGTAAATATTGATGTCTTTATCGGGATCTTCCATTTCAAGGAAAAGAATTTGAGCGATAATAAGATTCGCGATTGTGTCATCAATCGGCGTGCCGATGAAAACAATGCGGTCTTTTAAAAGACGGGAGTAAATATCGTAGGACCGTTCGCCGCGTCCGGTTTGTTCAATTACCATCGGTACCAAATAACCGCTCATAATGCCTCCTGGTCTATCGGTTAAAACTAATCTTGTTTCGCGTTTGACTTAATAAATTCGATCGCTTTTTCACTGCGGATCTGTTCTTTAAGCGATTCACGGGCTTCTTCATTTTCCTGATAATATTTTTCGACCATGTCCGCGCTTTGGCGGTATTGGCTGGCCACACGTTCATAACGCTTTTTAAAATCTTCATCCGCAATCTGGATATTTTCTTTGGCGGCAATTTCATCAAGCAAGAAAGCGATGTGAACTTGGCGGCGCGCTTCAGGGGCCATATCTTTTTCGATCTGCCCTTTAATCTCTTCAAGCTTGGACTCAGGCACTCCCCGCTCTCTGGTATTAGCAATCGTATCTTCGACCATGCGGGCAAGACGCCGCTTCACGAGGCCTTCCGGAAGATCCATTTTGTTATGCTTCACAAGCTCATCCAAAAGCGCGCGCTCGTACTTAGCATCCAGCTCGTGTTCCTTATTTTCGCGGATATCTTTTTCAATCCGCTCACGCAGTTCGGCAAGAGATTTAAATTCGCCGGCTTCTTTGGCAAGCTCATCATCAAGCGCGGGAAGGGTTTTGTTCTTGATCTCGTTGACCTTCACTTTAAAAACCGCGGGTTTTCCGGCGATTTCTTTGCGGCCGGTTTCCTGAGGGAAAGTAATGGAAACTTCGCGTTCATCGCCGGGCTTTGCGCCGATCAACTGAACCGAGAAACCTTTTAAAAATTCGTTTTCCTGAATCTCAAACCATTCGCCCTTGCGGTTTTCGGCTTCTTTGCCATCGACCACGCAGACATAATCCGCGATCACATAATCGCCCATTTGAGCGGGACGGTCTTCAACGGATTTATACTGAGCGAAAGATTCCTGAACGCGCTTAAGAGCTTCGTTAATCTCTTCAGGCTTGATTTCAGCTTTTTCCTTCTTCGCGCTGAGCCCGGTCACTTTTGAAAGTTTAATTTTGGGACGGATTTCAACATGCGCTTCATAAGAAAGTTTCTTTTCGTCAAAATTGACTTCATGAATTTCAGGCATACCGACCGGCTCAATCGATTTATCGCGCAAAGCCTGACTATAAGAAGATGAGATTAAATTCTTGAGAACGTTTTCACGCGCTTCGTGGCGAAAGTGCATGGCAATCACTTCGCGCGGGGCTTTTCCGGGGCGGAATCCGGGGATCTTTGCTTTGGGAGCCACCGAGCGGTAAAACTCTTCATATTCTTTTTGGATGGTAGCGGGATCAACTTCGATTTTCAAAATTTTTTCGCAGGCTTTGCCGTCTTTAATAGATGCTTTCAAGATAATTCTTTCTCCCTCTAGAGTCTTCATTTGATTTGAACCTTACCGCAATAACGCGTACTTATTTATAAAAAAAATGGAGCGAAACAAAGTGCAAGCACGTACGCAACTTCTTTAGTTGCGACGCGCAGTACTTACGCATAAGCGTAAGTGGAGCGAGTGGAGGGAATCG
>CAZEFF010000056.1:0-15183 GCA_964511315.1 uncultured bacterium
TTAATATTACGCAAAATTGCCAATTTGGGCGCAGCATTGTGCTGTTAGCGCCTATGGATGCTATTGGCATTGGTTAAGGTTTGGCCCTGGTTACTCTAAGAGTGTTCAAGATTATAAAAGCCGTGAACGTTTTAATCTTATCGATTGGGAAAGATGGCAAAAAGATCGTCTGAAGCAATTATTGAAAAATGCGGCTGATAATATTCCTTTTTATCAACGCACCTGGACTGATGCCCAGAAAAAAGCTGCCTATAATGGCGAGTTAAAATCGCTGCCTTTATTGGAGAAAGAGCCTATCCGGATCAACCCGCGCGATTTTGTCTGCCGGAAAACTAAGACAAAACATGAACTCATTTTTCATACGAGCGGATCAACTGGAACGCCCATCAAAAGCATTTGGACGGTATCCGAGCTAAGAGATTCCCTGGCATTAAGAGAAGCCCGTTCCGCGAATTGGGCAGGCGTCTCTTTTAAAATGCCGAGGGCAACTTTTTCAGGCCGCCTTGTCGAACCCAATCCAAACAGCAAAGGGCCTTTTTACAGGTGGAATCAAGCCGAAAAACAAGTCTATTTCTCAGCGTTTCATCTGCGTCCCGACACAGTTTCTTCATATATAGAGGCCCTGAAGAAACATAAGATTCAGTGGGCAACCGGATATGCATTTTCGTTTTACTTGTTGGCGAAACTTGCGCTGAATCAGAAAATCGATGCGCCTACCTTGAAAGCGATTATTACCACGAGTGAAAAGTTATTACCCGAAATGCGCGAAATAATGGAGCGGGTTTTTAAATGTAAGGTCTATGAAGAATACAGTACCGTTGAAAACGCGCTTTTTGTGAGTGAATGTGAAAAGGGTAGTTTGCATGTTAGTCCGGATGTTGCAGTGCTTGAAATTCTAAAAGAAGATGGTCGCCCCTGCATTCCCGGAGAAACCGGTGAAGTTGTGACAACCTGCTTGATGCATGATTATCAATTACTCGTCCGATATCGTTTGGGGGATAGAGCAGCTTGGTCTGACCGGGCCTGCTTATGCGGCCGGAAGATGCCAATTTTGCAGGAAGTTGCCGGGCGTATGGAGGACGTTATCACGGGCCCTGACGGAAGGCAGCTTGTACGTTTTCACGGTATTTTTATTGACATCCCTAAAATTATTGAAGGCCAAGTAATTCAAGAAGAAATAGATTTTTTTATTTTGAAAATCGTTGCGAGTGAGAACCTGACCCAGGACGATGAGATTTTGATTAATAAAAGATTTTGGGAAAGACTGGGAAAGGTGAAGGTTTTGATTCAAAGAGTTGAAAAAATTGAAAGATCAGGTAGCGGGAAATACAAAGCTGTGGTTAGTAAAGTCTCCTTATGAAGACATATCCGCTGGTTAGTCTTATCATGCCCGTACGTAATGAGGGCCCATTTATAGAAAAAAGTCTGCTGGCGGTATTGGAACAGGATTATCCAAAAGACCAAATGGAAATAATTGTATCGGATGGTATGTCGACAGATGAGACGCGAGCGATTGTTGGAAAATTTCAGGAGACGTATACCCATCTTCGACTTGTTGATAATCCAAAACAGATTGTTGCGCCGGGTTTAAATGAGGCTATTTGTCAAGCTAAGGGAGAAATTATTATTCGTATCGATGGACATTGCGAAATCGCGCTCGATTATGTTCGGAAATGTGTTGAGCATTTGCAAAGAGACAGTGTTGACGGTGTGGGCGGCCCCATCGACACAGTAGGTGAAGATTTTGTTTCAGAAGCGATCGCGTTAGGTATGAGTTCCTGGTTTGGCGTTGGGGGTTCTGCGTTTCGCACAATCAAAGATAAGAAAATGTTGGCCGAAACAATTCCGTTTCCCGCGTATACAAAACAAATTATTGAAAAAGCCGGGCCATACGATGAAGAGCTTGTTCGTAATCAAGACGATGAATACAATTATCGAATCAGTAAGCTTGGGGGCAAGCTCCTTCTTTGCCCTGATATACGCTCCCGCTATTATGGCAGAAGCTCTCTGTTAAAATTATGGAAACAATATTTCCAGTATGGCTATTGGAAAGTTCGCGTAATGCAAAAACATCCAAAGCAAATGCGCGTAAGGCAATTTATGCCAGCCATTTTTGTGGCGGCATTAACCATTCTTGCTTTCATAGCCCCCTTGTCACCATTTTTTTTGCGATTCTTTTTTGCTCTTATGGGAGTGTACTTAATAGCTAATTTAAGCGCCTCTTTATGGGGAGCTTTTCGAAAAAAATGGGTCTATGCCTTTTTACTGCCTTTTATCTATGGAATTCTCCACATTAGTTATGGGGTTGGTTTCTTAACAGGGCTTTTAAGGTTCTGGGACCGCTGGAAACAATGAACGATCAAGAAATAAAACGCATTCAAGATGAGTATAAACGACGGGCTTATGAAATCCCGGAAGATTTCTATTCTTTAGAGCATCCCACCAATCTCTTTATTTATACTCAGCGTTTTCAGAAATTTATTCGAACATTAAAAAGCCATGGACTATTTCCGCTAAAAGCAAAAAAAGCGTTGGAAATTGGCTGTGGGAAAGGGGATTGGTTAATTGATTTTATGCGCCTTGGAGCGGAACCGGAAAATGTTCGAGGCATTGAGCTTGATGAAACTAGACTGGCGCATGCTAAGAAAAGAATGCCCGCCGCAGATTTACGATCGGGCAATGCAGCCGAACTTCCCTGGCCAGATCAATCCATGGATATTGTTTTGCAATCGACGGTTTTCACTTCGATTTTAGATAATGGCTTAAAAAAGAAAATCGCGGGCGAAATGTTAAGGGTGTTAAAAAAAGACGGTGTAATCATCTGGTATGATTTTTTTTGGGATAACCCAAATAATCCTAATGTTAAAGGGGTTAAAGCATCTGAGATTTCACAACTCTTTCCCGGGTGTTTGATTAATTTAAAACCCATTACATTAGCTCCTCCGCTCACAAGATCCCTGATAGGTTTTTCATGGGGGATATGCGGCTTACTAGAAAAACTGAAATTTCTTAATACGCATTATTTAGGAGTCATTAGGAAATCTTGATATGACAAACCTCAGGATTGATAAATTTTTTCAAGTGATAATCTTGGTTTTTATCATTCATGGATTTGGGCAGTATTGTTTTGGATCTAGACTCGCAATTCCGAATGACACTGTAGGATTTTATTCTCCCGTTGCTATTAACCTCGCAGAAGGTAGAGGCTATTTAGTTGATGGGCAATTTTCAAACCGCTATCCTCCGGTCTATCCGCTGTTTTTGTCGCTAATTTATAAAGTAACCGGCAACGCTACCGTTACTAATCCTGTCTATCCTTACATAATCGTTTTCATCCAAAGCCTTAGCTGCGGAATGCTTTATTTGCTCGGCGCTAGTGTATTTAGCAGCGCTGTTGGCGTTTTGGCTGCCATTTTGATAGCCAGCTATCCCTTTTTTGTTGTTATGAGCGTGACGCGCTACGTTTGGACGGCAATGCCCTTATTTATACTGATGTTTTTATCTGGGCTGTATTTCTTTATTCGAGGCGCCAACCACGAGAAGCTCCATTGGCTGGGTTTGAGCGGATTTTTCACCGGGTTGAGCTGTTTGGTGTGGCCGGCGACTATTTACGCGTGGATTGTTTTTTCCGGGGTAATTTATTTTAGTCGCGTAAAAGCAAAATGGCTAAAAATGATTATTTTAATTATAGGTTTTATGGCGCCCGTGGTGATGTGGAGCGGGTATGTCTATCAAAAAACAGGCCGATTTGAGGTTTCAAATGGTTCAATGCTTTCAATTCATGACGGGCTTATACGAAATGATGGCCACAAGCTTAATCGTTTCGAAGTATCTCAAGATGCAAAAAGAGAACATGCCCAAAATAAATTAAATAATCTGAAAGATGTAGCTTTGTTTTATTTGAAAGAATTACAAAGCAAACCAGCTGACGCGATAAAGTTTATTTTCTTTAAGGCTTTTCGTCCATGGTATGCTGCCGATAGCGAACTTTATGAAAAACGGATTGCTCTTATTCAGCTTCCATATTTGGGGTTTGGGTTTGCTGCGGATTTATCAAAAAGACCGCCCTGGCTTTTACTTGTTTACGGGACTGATTTTATACTTCTGGTTCACGGCGTTTATGGTTCTATCGATATTGCGGTATATGATGATTCCAATGGCGATTTTGATGATGGGTGTTGCTGTGACTGTTTTAGATAAAAAAGCTTTTAAAAGCAGTAATTAAACGAGGTTCATTTGAAGCTAAAAAAGCCGATAATGAAGGGGATATGGGTAAACGCACTCTAGACATTATTCTCTCGCTGGTCGGGATTGTTTTATCTTCCCCGATTATGCTTCTGACCGCCATCCTGATCCGCATGGATTCGGCCGGACCGGTTATTTTCAGACAGCCCCGGGTAGGGAAGGATGGAAAGCTTTTTTCGATTTATAAATTCCGTACCATGATTGATGGGGCCCCCAAGTTAGGTCCGACAATTACCGGAAAAAATGATCCCCGTATTACCCAGGTCGGACAAATTCTCCGCTGGCTTAAAATTGACGAACTCCCGCAGTTTTTCAACGTCCTCAAAGGCGATATGAGTTTTGTAGGTCCTCGCCCAGAAGTTCCAAATATTGTTGAAAAATATTCTGAAGAAGAACGGAAAGTCCTTTCTGTAAAGCCTGGAATATTGGGGCCTGGCCAAATCACTAATCGCGATGAATCTGAGATGTTAGGGGCTCAGACTCAAGGAAATGTTGAAGATTATTATATTGAAAAAATATTACCCGGAAAAATTCTTGGAGATCTAGCGTATATCAAAAGCAAAGATCCGTTTAAAGACATGCGCATTCTTTTGGGCGGGGCAGCGACACTTATTTTGACTTCGATTAAACTTCGCTACATTCTTGAGAGCAAAAGACGTATTTTCTTTTTATTGATGGATCTTGCTATCTGCGCGTTTTCATATTGCGCGGCGTTCGCGCTCAGGTATGAAGGAAATATTCCGGCTTCAGATTTTGAACTTATGATGGCGACGCTGCCATTCATCGTTCTTTTTAAAGCGCCATTTTTTATCTACTTTGGCCTCTATCAAAGTCTTTGGCAGTACCTGGGCATACAAGAGCTCTATACGATCATTCAAGTCTCCTTAACAACGTCTCTTCTAGTTCCGCTTATTCCTTTCATGCTGCAGGTTGGCATGCCGCCGCGGTCCGTTTTGATTATTGACGGCATTCTTCTCATCATGTTATTGGGTGGAACGCGGATAGTTTTTAAGCTTACGGCTGAGCGTTTAAGAAAGCCTTATCTTGAGTCCGAGAAAAAAAATGTTTTAATTGTCGGCGCGGAAGACAGCGGCGAACTTTTAATCCGTGAATTTATCAAGCGGCCTGATCTTGGATACCGGCCGATTGGGTTTGTGGATGATGATCCTCAAAAACTTGGCGTGCGAATTCATGGTATTAAAGTGATTGGGAAAATATCTCAGCTTCCTCAGGTTGCAAAAATTAAAAAAATTGAAGAAGTGATCATCGCGCTTTCTGAAGTTCAGGGACATAAAATCAAAGAGATTACAAAAACTTGTAAGAACCTTAATATTCCCTGCCGCATTCTTCCTCAAACTTATCCTTTATTATCGACCCAAGTACTTCCACTTAGACTGCGGCCTGTCGATGTATCAGATCTTTTAGGACGTGAATTGGTTAATGCGGATGTGGAAAGCATTCGGGATTTTTTTAAAGATAAACGCGTGCTCTTAACCGGCGCAGGTGGCTCCATCGGGTCAGAACTTGCGCGTATTATTTTTCAAAGCCATCCGCGTGAACTTGTGCTTGTCGATGATTCTGAAAACAATCTTTATGATATCGAGATGGATTTAAACGCTCGGTCATCAGGCGTTGAAGTGACTGGCTATTTAAGAAATGTGACGCATTATCTTGAAATGCGCAAAATTTTCGAAAGACATAAGCCGCAGGTCGTTTATCACGCGGCTGCGTTTAAACATGTTCCACTTATGGAAATTCATTTTGGCGAAGGCGTGATTAATAATGTGCTTGGAACAAAAGTGATGGCGGACTTATCACTTCAATTTGAGGCCGAATGTTTTACGCTGATTTCTACAGATAAGGCGATACGTCCAACAAGTTTAATGGGGGCCACAAAAAGAACCGCGGAACTTTATACTCAAAGCTTAAAAGGCGGTAAGACCAAGTTTGTAGCGGTCCGGTTTGGCAATGTTTTTAATAGTAAGGGGAGCGTGGTACCGCTTTTTAAAAAGCAAATTGAAGAGGGCGGTCCGGTCACTATTACTGATCCTAATGTAACGCGCTATTTCATGGATGTTTCAGAGGCCGTTTATCTTATTCTTCAGGCTTCCATTTTAGGATCTGATTCGCAAATATTCGTCCTCGATATGGGGCAGCCGATCAAGATTGTTGATCTGGCAAAAGACCTTATGCAGCTTATGGGTGTAAATGAAAAACAAATCCCGATGAAGTATATCGGATTACGCCCCGGCGAAAAACTTGAAGAAGAAATTGAGCTTAAGAGCGAACAGGGGATTGCTACCGAGCACAAAAAAATCAAGATCTGGAAAGCGCAGGACTCGTCCGCGCAAAATATTACCCAGCAAATCGATGAGCTCATTATGCTCATTCACCAAGGCGCTACCCGCGACACTGTTGTTCAAAAGCTCAAAGCCATCGTTCCCGAATACACTCCTTGGCGCTTACCCTGTTAGTATGAACTTGCATGTAAAAAAGAAAATAAACTCCTTCATAAAAAAAGCACATCGTGTTTATATAAATTTTAAAGCCTTAGGAGTAATAAGTGGGCTGCATTTGTATATTAGGGTTTATATCTTAAAAGAGCAGTCCTATTCTCTTAACTATCTGGATTTAAAATTAGAAAAATGGTTAAATTTTGAAAACGGGTTCTTTATTGAAGCGGGAGGAAATGATGGGATTAGTCAGTCCAACACATTAAATCTTGAGAAGAAAAAAAAATGGCGCGGCATTTTAATTGAACCAGTTCCGAGCTTGGCTGCAGCTAGTAAGAATAACCGTCCTGGTATTATTACGGAGGCCGTAGCGCTTGTGGGGATGGATTATCAGGGGACTTCAATAAAAATTACAGTTTGCCATCTAATGTCGACAATAGAGGGGCATAATTCCCAAGTTGATGCGAAAAAACATCTGGAGATTGCCCAGAGTCTTTATGGAGTAGAGCCTACAACTATTGAAGTTCCTGCGGTTACGTTGACAAGTATTTTAGAAAAAAATGAAGTTAAGAATATTGACCTATTGTCGCTAGATGTTGAAGGGTTTGAAGCGCAGGCCCTGAAAGGCCTGGATTTTTCACGTTATGCGCCCAAGTATATTTTAGTTGAGGTGCGAAACAAACAAGAGATAGATTCCATATTAGGTGAGAAATATCGGGAAGTTGCAATATTGACCGATAATAAAACGTTTGGCTACAAAGATATTCTATATAAATTAAATCAAAAAAATGACTGTGATGGAAAAAATAACAAAAAAAATTCTATCTAACAAAATGGTCCGAAAAATATATTTTTGGGTCATGCCGTTTATTGTCGGATTGCTCCATACTCGGCATATCCATGGTCCTCGTAAAATTTTGGGTTCAGAGAATGATGTGCTGCTATTTTTTCACGTAAAAAATGGCGAGCTGTTTATTAAGGCGTTTCTCGATTACCATTTTTCTTTAGGTGTGCGTCATGCGATCATGTTGGATAATCAATCAACGGATAAAACCGTTGAAATCGCAAAAGGATATACGAACGTAACAATTTTTTCAAACAATATTGATAAAATGGGTTATCGCGAAGTCCATTTTGAGAATTTCCTGATAAATAAAATGTGCAAAAAGCGATGGTGTTTAAACGTTGATATTGATGAGTTGTTTGACTATCCCGGCTCAGACAAGATTCCGCTAAACGAGTTTATTCGGTATCTAAATAAGTACCGTTACACCACGGTTGTGGGATACATGCTGGACTTATTTCCTGAATATGATTTAAATTCAAGCCAGATAAAATCCATAGATATTAAAAGTGATTTTTGTTTTTATGATATATCTTTAGTAAACAAACTCGGCTATCAGAACTCAGAACCGTTAAATAATAGAGTTGAAAATATTATTTCTAATCCCAGGATTTATCACTATACGGGGGGGATACGAAAGAAGGTTTTTGATGTGAATCCGGGGCTGACGAAGCATCCTTTAACATTTCAGGATGGAAGTGTTCGGCGGATTAATTGTCATTATGTGACGAATGCAAAGTGCGCGGATGTATCTACGGTTCTTTATCATTATAAATTTGCTGAAATCTATGAGAAAAGCAAACTTTATATTCAGACCTCATTCGGTTCGATCAGCGAATATAAAAAATATTGCAAAACCTTCGAACAAACGCATAAGTTAGTCATTAAAACAGAAAATACCAAAAAATTGGAATCAGTTAACGATTTAATCCAAGAGAGGTTCTTGGAGATTAGCGCAAACTATTTGGGTTGGATTAATAAACCGGTTTAACATATGGGGAAAACTTTATTGATAGCTTCGAATATTAACGGTACAGTCGGCCGTTTTTATAGAGGAATTGGTAAAAACTTGATCGCGAGGGGGCACAAGGTTTATTTTGTCACGCAAGGCGCTAAGAAAAGCGATGATGTTCCTGAAGGTTGCACAGATGTTTTTTATTGGCCGTCGGCACGCCCTGTGCATCTAAAGGATGTTGCTTATTTTTACAAGCTGGTAAAAAAATATTCACCTGATGCGATTATTTCAAATTTCGGGTCGGCAATTATTTGTTTGTTCGTGGGTTTTTTATGCGGTGTAAAACACAGAATCCATTGGTATCACACACCAAGCCTTCAGATGAAGGAGGATTTTTTAACAGGCAATATTATCGATATATTTAGGAGAATCAGACTTAAATGTTTTTATAAATTAGCCACAAGGTATTTATGTGCGACAAAATATACGGCGGATGACTTAGTTGCTGAATATGCGGCAGACCCTAAAAGGATTAGCATATTTCCTTTTCTCTTGCCGTCTGTAAAGCTGCAGGACTCTTCCAAAGATGCTAATCAAATATGCTTTGTCGGTAGGTTTCATCCCTCAAAACGGCAGCACTTACTTATTTCCGCGATGCCCTTAATTTTGAAAGCGGTTCCTGCTGCGAGGGCCGTTTTTGTAGGTAAAGGTCCGCTCCTGACATCATGTATCGAACTAGCCAAGCGCCTTAATGTATTTGAGTCTTGCAGCTTTATAGAGCATTTACCGACCATGAATGATATTTATCATTTAATGGCAACATCCGCTTTAAAGGTTGTTGCTAGTAGTGTGGAGGGATTCGGATTGGTAGTTACGGAGGCGCTGTCTGTCGGATGTCCTTTGGTTGTGTCGGATATTCCTGCGTTTAGAGAAATCTTAAGAGATGGGCAGGAAGGATTCTTTTTTGATGGAAGCAATATTGACGATTTGGCGCGGAACGTTATTAAAATTTTAGAGAATAAGGAGTTAAGAGAGCAGCTTTCTCGAAATGCGAAAGAAAAATTCTTAAAAAGTTTCAGCATAGAGCAGAATGCTGAAAAATATGCCGCCAGTTTTGAGGCGCTAATTTCTTGACTCTAGGTATGTGAAGGTCTTTTGCCCTTTGGCGTCAGTTTGCCCGATGAGTTTTTTTTGCAGTTTTTTGTAAGTTTTGATGCGGGCGATGACTTCCTGCCCTGGGTAGCACCCCTTCGTTTCGCTGACCGCAGCGCCATCTAAAGTAGTTTCTGAAAGAATTGTAGTTTCATCTATATCAACCCCGTAACGGGGAACTCCCGCCTCAATTCTGAGTCTTTCAGCGGTATCGCCGCTTACTATTCTCAGAGCATTCGATTTTATAAATCCTTCCTTCTGATCTGCGGGGCATAGCAGATACTCGCCCGGCTGAACCGGATAAAGCTCTCCTGGTTTGAGCTCTTTCTGCTGTTCATTGGGTCTGAAAATCTGAAAGAATGCATAGCTTTCTGTGGCATCCTCAAGCTTTACATCCTCTGTGATGATGAATTTATCAATTAGCGGGATGCCTTTGCTGGCCAAAGTATTATCCAGAACGAGAATATAGTGATCCGCAAAACGATAGACCTCCATATAGAGCAGGATTTTTCCGGTATGTGTGAGCAGGGCAGCGGGGGCATGTTCCCCGGGAGGGATTTTTTTAATATCCTGAGTAAGAATATTTTGCAGGACCTGTTCCGCGTCATTTCCGCTGACGCAGATTTTTCCAAAAGCTGAATAATCAATCGCAGCCCTCACCCTTCCCTCTCCCTGAGGGAGAGGGTTGGGGTGAGGGGAAAAGTGAGAGCGTGTCGATTCTGAGTCAGTCATTTTTGAGGATTTCCGCCGCGATTTTTTGATGAGGAGAGGGCATGGCGAATTTCGACAAAGCATCAATTTTTATCCACCGGTGATTTTTTTTGATCGGTTGATCGACCAGAAATTTTCGGCTTTCGAAAACCTCTAATGTCACAATGTATTTAGTGAAACCATGCTTTATTTTCATTTTTGGTTTTAATTCGAGTTTCCAGTTCTCGACTTCCGTTAGCATCGATTTTTTATCCTTCCAGTGCGGAAACATCCATAGCCCGCCCCAGCGTTCTTTTTTATCCTGTCGTTGAATTAAAATTTTTCCGTTTTCTCTTAAAATCAAGGCGGCTGTTTTAATTTTTTCCAACTTTGTTTTGTTTCTGTTAACCGGAAAAGAAGTTTCTTTCTTTAAAGCGTGAGCTTTGCAGATGGATTGAACGGGACAGGCACCGCAATTAGGATTTTCCGGAAAGCAGACTGTTGCGCCAAGTTCCATCATGGCTTGATTGAAGTCACCGGTTTTTTTATCCGGCAAAACTTCTTCCGCGAGTGCCCATATTTTTTTTAAGGTTTCGGGTTTTGAAACATCCGAAGAAATTGCGAAGATCCGCGTGAGAATACGGATGACATTTCCATCCACAATCGGCGATTTTTGATCAAAGGCAATGCTTGAAATGGCTCCGGCAGTGTAGCGGCCGATACCTGGGAGTTTGATTAGCTCCTCAACGCTAGAAGGTACCTGGTACCTTGAAGGCCGTAAGGTACCAGGCACCTTAAGCTTCTTAGCGGCTTCATGGAGCATGCGCGCTCTGCGGTAATATCCAAGCCCCGCCCAGCGTTTCATGACTTCGGATAAAGGCGCTTTTGCCAAAGACTCAAGGGTAGGGAACCGCTTTAGCCACTTTTCGTAATAAGGAATGACTGTATCCACCTGGGTTTGCTGAAGCATGATTTCTGAGACCCAAATCGAATAGGGATCTTTCGTCTTCCGCCAAGGCAAATCCCTGGCATTGGCGCTGTACCACTTAAGAAGACTTATTTGAAGCGCGGTAATTTTTTTGAGATCCATTAAGAGCTATCTTAGAAACTAAAAAGGTAAAAGGCAAAAGGAAAAAGCAGAGTATAATAATGACATGCCAACCCGCACGCTAGCAGATCTGTTGAACGAACGTGTGAAAGAGGGAGAGCTTTATAAGGCCCTTCCAGATGGACGTCTTCAGTGTTTTGCCTGCGGGCATCGATGTTCTATATCTGAAGGTAAGCAGGGGATTTGTAAAGTCCGTTTTAATGAAAGGGGAAAGCTCAAAGTTCCCTGGGGCTATGTCGGCGCTCTTCAGGATGATCCGATCGAGAAAAAACCTTTTTTCCACGCCCTTCCTGGTGCCCGCGCGCTAAGTTTTGGAATGCTCGGCTGTGATTTTCATTGCGGATACTGCCAGAATTGGGTGACCTCACAGGCATTGCGAGATCCCGAAGCCGTTTCTGAAATTTATCCGATGTCTCCAAAGGATCTTGTTCAGTTAGCAATCAAGCGGGACTGCCAAGTTGTCGCGAGTACTTATAATGAACCGCTTATTACCAGTGAATGGGCCGTTGAAATATTTAAAGAAGCAAAAAAGGCGGGGCTTGTGACCGCTTATATTTCAAACGGCAACGCGACGCCCGAAGTTCTGGATTACCTAAAACCCCACCTCGATCTCTATAAAGTTGATCTCAAAAGTTTTAACGATAAGCATTACCGTGAACTTGGCGGTACGCTTGGAAATGTCTGCCGGTCCATCAAAGATATTTTTTCGCGTGGTTTTTGGCTCGAAACGCTGACGCTTCTTATCCCCGGATTCAATGATTCGGATGAAGAAATTGAAAAGCTCACTCAGTTTGTGGCGTCAGTCTCTCCGGATATCCCGTGGCATGTCACGGCTTTTCATCAAGACTATAAAATGCTCGATCACGCGAACACGCGGGCGGATCAGCTGCTTCGCGCGGCCGAGATTGGCAAGCGCTCCGGATTGCGCTATATTTACGCGGGCAATTTGCCGGGCCGAACAGGCAATTGGGAGAACACTTATTGTCCCGGATGCCATAAACTTTTAATTGAGCGTTCCGGGTTTCAAGTGAAGCAGGATTTACTTTCCTCTGTGCAGGGAAAATGCCCCGGTTGCAACCATAAAATACCGGGCTTTTGGAAGAATATTTTACCCGGTTACTCGTCAAATTCTGGAGTACAGTCTTTAATTTAACTAAAAGGTGAGGTTTTATGTTTCGAAAATCATTCATAGTTTTTGCGTTGGTGGGTTTTACCGGCTGCGCGGGGATAAGCCCGCTGGTTGAAGATTTTAACGTGATCTCAGTGGCGCAGGAACAGGAAATGAGCACGCAGATGGCGGCCGAGATTTCGAAGCAGATGACGATCTCAAATGACCCCGTGCTGAATCAGCAGGTCAATCAAATCGGACAACGGCTCGTGGCCGCGCTTCCCGACAAGCAATTTAACTATGAGTTCCGTGTGGTTCAGGACGCCTCACCGAACGCCTTTACCATTCCAGGCGCTAAAATCTATGTTCATACCGGCCTTTTCAAATTTGTCAGCGATCAAAACGAGCTGGCTGGAGTTTTAGCGCATGAAATTGGCCATGCTTATGAGCGTCATCCCGCCAAAGGAATGTCGCGTTATATCGGGGTGCAGACGCTGTCCCAGCTTCTATTTAAGGATCAGCAAAACCGGCTTGGAAATATCGCGATCAATATCGCGCAGAATGGCGCGCTGATGAAATACGGCCGCGATGACGAGCGCGAAGCAGACGAGCTCGGATTCTACCTTTTGAAACGCGCGGGATATAATCCTCCGGATGGGCTTCGCCGGTTTTTAATTAAGCTTGATCAGCTGGCGAAATCAGGAAGCGGTCCGTCATTTTTGAGTTCTCATCCGCCGACTCCGGAACGCATTGCCCGCCTGCAGGCTCTTGAAAACGGACAAACAGGCGCCATTTCCGCGTCACAATCCGCATATAAAGCGTTGCAGTCTTAAAAAACAATTGTTTGCGCGGGTCCTGCCGCGGGGTTCCCCAGGTCTTCCTCATCAGCTTCTGACATGAACCAGTTTGTTTTTGTATTCTTAATAACTTCTTTGGGATATTTTATCGCAATCTCGAAACAACCGGACTTGGCATTTATCAAAAGCTTCTTCCTCAGCCCTTAGGGGAATCCCCGCGTCACCCGCGCATCGGATAGTCTGTCGAGGGTGACGGCATGGTTGCGTAAAGGCCCGAGGAAAAAAGCTTGGACCAAAAGCCAACTTCTTCAGAAATTTCTCGAGGCCCTGGCCAATTTTGAAACGGTGTCAGAGCCAAGCTTGCTCTGACACCACGTCTCTGCAAAATGCCCTGGTTCATGGTCCAAGCGTTTTGAGGAGGGCCTGCGCAAACCTGCCGGCAGGACCCTCGACTGGCTACTGATTTCTGATCAAAGTGGAAATATGCGAAGATGTCCATTTTCCACGTGCCAATTCGAGAGATTTGGGTATAATACCCTTTCTATGCCCACCATGGATTCTATGGATAAAAAAGCTCCTCAGGAGCCAGCTAAATTCGTAAAAGGACTAGAAGGAATTGTTGCCGGCCAGACAGTTTTAAGTCTGGTGGACGGTGAGAATAGCCGTCTTTTATACCGCGGTATTCCTGTCCATGAATTCACAGAAAATTCCACTTACGAAGAAACCATTTTCTTTTTATGGAATGGGAAGTTTCCCTCAGATTCCGAACTTGCTGAATTTAAAAATAAACTCGCGTCTTACCGCAAGGTTCCTAAAGAAATTTTAGAACTCGTCCAAAAAATGCCTAAAAAGGCGCATCCAATGGGGATTTTGCGCACGCTTGTATCCGCGCTCGCGCTTTATGATCCCGATGCAGATAAAATTGATCTTGAGACAACGAAACGGCAGGCTTTTTTACTCACCGGCGCTTTTCCCACGCTGATCGCGGCGTTTCACCGTTACCGTGAAGGTAAAGCCTTTATTGAACCGGATCTCAAACTTTCTCATGCCTCGAACTTCCTTTATATGATGCATGGCACGCTTCCGACCAAAGAAATGGAACGAGCCATGGATGCCTACCTTATACTTTTGGCGGACCATGGATTTAATGCTTCTACTTTCTCTGCCCGCGTCACAGTATCCACGCAGGCCGATACTTATTCGGCCGTGACTTCCGCGATTGGAACCTTAAAAGGGGACTTGCACGGATCGGCCAATCAAAAGGCCATGGAAATGATTTTAGAAATCGCGGAACCCGCAAAGGCCGAGCCTTATGTACGTAATTTGCTGGCTCAGCACAAGAAGGTTATGGGGTTTGGGCATCGCATTTATAAGAAGGAAGATCCCCGCGCGACCGCATTCCGAAAGATTGCGGATGATCTTTGCAAACGCTCCGGTCATACAAAATGGATGGAAATTTCAAATACGGTTGAAAAAGTGATGTGGGAAGAAAAACAGATTCCGTGCAATGTGGACTTTTTTTCCGCGTCCGTGCTTCATGTTTTAGGCTTTCCTGTCGATTTCTTTACAACGGTTTTCGCGGCCAGCCGTGTTGCCGGCTGGACAGCCCATGTGATTGAGCAGCGCGCGGATAACCGTTTGATTCGTCCGGCCGCTGATTATGTCGGTCCTTTAGATCAACATTATGTCCCGAAAGATAAAAGAAAGTAAGATTCCCCTTTCATGAATATTCACGAATACCAAGCCAAAGAAATCTTTAAACGCTACGGCATTCCCGTTCATCCAAACCGTCTTGCCCGTACCGCGGATGAAGCTTATCAAGCGGCCAAAG
>CAZEFF010000057.1:0-15151 GCA_964511315.1 uncultured bacterium
ATCAGCCTCTTCACCTTCACCGCAGCAAATTTTTGAAAGCAGGTCATACATCTGCTTCGTTCCGGCTCTGCAGGGAATGCATTTGCCGCAGGATTCATCCATGCAGAACTCCATAAAAAACCGCGCGACATCCACCATGCATGAATCCTCATCCATCACAATCAGCCCGCCTGAGCCCATGATAGAACCCAGCTGAGTTAAATTGTCATAGTCCAGCTTGACGTCTAAATGTTCTTCAGGAATGCAGCCTCCGGATGGACCGCCGGTCTGCGCGGCTTTAAATTTTTTTCCATGAGGAATTCCGCCGCCGATATCAAAAATGACTTCGCGAAGCGTAATGCCCATCGGGACTTCAATCAGTCCCGTATTTGTGATTTTGCCAACCAGAGCAAAAACTTTTGTTCCTGAACTTTTTTCTGTTCCAATCGATTTAAACCAGGCGCTTCCTTTTAGAAGGATGGGAGCGATGCTGGCAAATGTTTCTACGTTGTTAATCAAGGTCGGTTTGCCCCAAAGTCCGCACTCGGCAGGATAGGGCGGCCGCGGCCGCGGCGTACCCCGTTTTCCTTCGATGGAAGCGATCAGGGCGGTTTCCTCACCGCACACAAACGCTCCCGCGCCTACTCGGATTTCGATATCGAAATCAAAATTAGAATCAAAAATAGCCTTGCCTAAAATTTGATATTTCCGCGCTTCTTTGATCGCAAGCTCAAAACGCTGAACCGCGAGAGGATATTCCGCGCGCACGTACAGATAACCTTTGGCCGCGCCGACCGCATACCCGGCAATCATCATTCCTTCAATGACCCGGTGAGGATCCCCTTCCAAAACACTGCGGTCCATAAAAGCCCCAGGGTCACCCTCATCGCCATTGCATATCACATATTTTTCCGGCCCCGGATAATCATGCACCATCTGCCACTTTTTGCCCGACGGATATCCCGCGCCTCCCCGGCCGCGAAGCCCGCTTTCACGGACCTCCTCGATGACTTCTTCACGCGACATTTTTTTAAGCGCTTTTTGAAGCGCCCTGTAACCTCCCGAAGCAATGTATTCTTCGATGCTTTCAGGATTAATCGTTCCGCAATTTTCCGAGACAATGAATATTTGCTTTTTGAAGAAAGGATAATCCGATGACTTCTCAAAACCCTTTTGTCCGGCACTTGTAAAAAGCAATTTTGAGGGAACCGCTTTGCCGCCCGCGAGATGTGTCTGAGCAATTTTTTCTATGTCCGCATCTTCAAGTTTTTCATAAATGGTGTCATCCGGCATAATCTTCGCGAGCGGTCCCTGATTGCAAGCCCCCATACAGCCTGTAGGAATGATTTCGATTTCCTGCTCCAGCCCATTATTCTTGACGGCTTTCCGGAAACCCTCCAGCACTTTCCCTCCGCCGGAGGAAAGACAACCCGCGCCCGCGCAGACGCATACTTTTTTCCGGAACGAAAATTCTTTTTTCTGAAGCTTTTTGATCACCGCGTCAATGGGGTCGGTATTCATCCCGTTTGATCTCCAAAACCACTCAGACATTCGGTTTCCCAAGATTGACAAAAAAAACTAAGCAATCCCGCAATATCGCTTCCGGTTAGAGATCGAACGGGATTCATACATTCACCTTTACACGCGAAAGAATCTTGTCCGTAATATCATCCGGATTTGCCTTTGCGATAATATCTCCGTCGATAACGGCCACCGGCGCCAATCCGCAGCATCCAAGACAGCGCGCGGTCTGCAGGCCAAGTTTCCCATCCGAAGTTGTTTCGCCCGGCTTCAGCTTTAAGACTCTTTCAATTTGGTTAAGCAGTCCGGCGGCGCCTTTAACATGGCACGCGGTTCCTGTGCAAACCACGCATAAATGTTCCCCTTTGGGCTTGAGAGAGAAGAAATGATAGAAAGTCGCGACCCCGTAAATGCGGCTTGGAGGAATTTTCATTTCGAAAGCGACATAACGCATCGCTTCAGGGGAGATAAAACCAAAAACATCCTGCACCACATGGAGGACTTCAATCAGCGCGTCGGCACGCTTGCGGTGCTTCGTGATGACCGCGAACACAGACTTATATCTCGCGTCTTTTTGGAAAAGCGCTTTCGGATCAATAGCCTTTCTTGAATGGGATTTCATCATAACAAACCCCTTTTTTCCGCTTCATATCAAAGCGGCTTACGCGGACGGTATTGGTGCAGGGCTTTAATGTATTGAGCCCTTTCAAATTCAGACGGATTTTCACACCGGGCTTGGCTCATACTTCCCCTCATCATTTCGATGGAGGCATACTCACGCTCTGACATCCAATCTCGAATCTTTTGATCAATCACGCGGATATGGCTGATCCCGAATCTAAGCAGGCTTGAACAAAGCATCGCTGCACTCGCGCCGGCCATAATCACTTTCAGGCAATCCTCCGCTTTATGAATTCCGCTGGTTGCCGCGAAATCCGCTTCGACCTTTCCGTAGAGAATCGCGATCCAGCGCAGCGGCAGCCTAAGCGTCAGCGGACTGCTCAGCAAAATATCAGGACGGACATCAAGTTCTTCCAAATCAATATCCGGCTGATAAAACCGGTTAAACAAAGTCAGCCCGCAAGCGCCCGCGTCCGTTAAACGCTTGGCCATATTCGCCATATTTGTAAAGTAAGGACTCAGCTTTACGGTTAAAGGAATTTTGATCGCCGCTCGGACATTTTTCACGATCGAAACATATTCATCCTCAATCGCCGACGCTGAAATATTCACATCGGTCGGGATTTTATAGATGTTCAGTTCAAGCGCGTCCGCTCCAGCCTTCTCAATTTTTTTCGCGAAATCCGTCCATCCGCCAAGCGTCGATCCGTTAAGGCTCGCGATAATGGGAATTTGTACCGCGCGTTTCGCTTTCGCGATGTGCTCCAAGTATTCCTCCGGGCCTAAAAGAAATTCTTCGGGCTCCGGGAAAAAAGAGGCTGCTTCCGAAAAACTGTCCGTATGCGCTTTCATATGATGCTGAATTTCCCGCAGATCATGCATGATCTGTTCTTCGAAAAGAGAATGCAGCACCACCGCCCCGGCGCCCGCGTCTTCCATGCGCTTAATATTTCCGATGGATCCCGTAAGCGGCTGACAAGCGGAGGGAACAAGAGGACTTTTTAATTTCAACCCAAGATAATCAATCGATAGATCCATATTAAGCGCCTCCCTTCAAAACCGCTTCACTCGCGCTCAAAGTCCCTTGAGCCAGGTATTCATAAAGCTTACGGCGAAGAGAAACATTTTCGGCCGCCGTTTTAAAAAGCGCTTTCGCTTTTTCGGGTTCGCTTTTCGTCAGCATCTTAAAACGGTTTTCCATCATCATGTATTGTTCGACGGCCATGGAGGGCGCGCGGCTGTCGAGAGAAAATGGATTTTGTCCTGACATTGCTTTGTCGGGGTGGAAACGGTAAAGCGCCCATTGCCCCGAATTTACCGCGGCTTTTTGATTCTGCATCGCGGTGGTCATATTGATGCCGTGCGCGACGCAATGACTGTACGCGATGATAAGCGCGGGCCCGTCATAAGCATCCGCCTCCAAAAAAGCCTTCAGCGTATGCTCATCATTAGCCCCCATCGCTATCTTTGCCACATATACGTGCCCGTAAGTCATGGCCATCAGGCCTAAATCTTTTTTTCCGGTGGGTTTCCCGCCGGACGCGAATTTGGCCACGGCGCCAAGCGGTGTGGCCTTCGACATTTGTCCTCCGGTATTGGAATAAACTTCTGTATCCAAAACAAGGATCTTCACATTTCTTCCTGTTGCCATGACATGATCCAATCCGCCAAAACCAATATCATAAGCCCATCCATCGCCGCCGATAATCCACACGCTTTTTTTAACAAAGAGATCCGCGAGTTCCAAAAGTTTTTTGGCTTCAGGATTATTCATTTCAAGCAGTTTCCGCTTGAGCACTTCTACGCGCTGACGCTGCTCATAAATATCCGCTTCATTTTTTTGATGCGCGTCTAAAATTTCATGCCCAATGGCCGGTCCCAGCTGGGCGGATAAATGACCCAGCAATTCTCCCGCGTATTCCCGCTGTTTATCAAGCGACACCCGCATGCCTAATCCGAATTCCGCGTTATCTTCAAAAAGAGAATTGGCCCACGCGGGTCCGCGTCCATCTTTATTTTTGGCCCAAGGCGTCGTCGGAAGATTTCCCCCATAAATAGAAGAACATCCCGTGGCATTCGCGATCACGATACGGTCGCCAAACAGCTGGCTTAAAAGTTTGAGGTAAGGCGTTTCTCCGCAGCCGGCACAGGCGCTCGAAAATTCAAAGAGAGGTTCCTGGGCCTGCTGCTGCCGGATTTTCGCCGTATCGATTTTCCGCCTGTCCATTTCAGGAATATTGAGAAAATACTCCCAATTTTTAATTTCCTGTTCAACAAGCGCCGCTTGCGGCCTCATATTAATGGCCTTCAGCTTTGTTTCCGTTTTATTCTTGGCCGGACAAATATCCACGCAAATGCCGCAGCCCGTGCAATCTTCGGGCGCGACTTGGATTGTGTACTTCATTCCCTTCCACGCGGGCTCCCGCGCGTCTTTTGATTTAAATGAAAGAGGCGCGCTCTTTATAAGCGCCGGTTCATAGGCCTTGATGCGGATCACCCCGTGAGGACAGACCATCGCGCATTTTCCGCATTCGATGCAGACCTCCGGTTCCCAAACTGGAATTTCATGAGCAAGATCACGTTTTTCATAACGTGATGTCGCGGTCGGATAAGTGCCATCGCACGGCAGCTGACTTACGGCGAGTTCGTCCCCCCGGCCTGAAGCCATCGAGCCCAGCACAAGCTTCACGAAATCAGGAGCATCCCCCACAAGCGCGGGCCGAAGCTGCTTCATGCTTGAAATTTTTTCCGGAATTCTAACTTCTTTTAGGTATTCAAGCGTATGGTCGACGGCCCGCAGGTTAGTCTGCACGACATCATCGCCCTTGCTGCTGTATGTTTTTTTAATCGCGCCGCGGATTCCTTCCAGCGCTTCTTTCTGCGGCATGACACCGGAAATCGCGAAAAAGCAAACCTGCATAATGGTGTTGGTATGGCTCCCCATTCCGCATTGCTGAGCGACTTTATACGCGTCGATCGTATAAAGCTTCGGTTTCTTCGCGATCAGCTGCTCCTGCACAACACGGGGCAAATGCCCCCAAACTTCCTCCGCGGAGAAAGGACTGTTCATGAGAAAAACACCGCCGGGCGCGAGTGATTTCAGCACATCCATTCTTTCAATAAAATTCCACTGATGGCATCCCACAAAACGCGCCTGCTCAATTAAATAAGGCGCGCGAATCGACTTAGGCCCAAACCTCAAATGAGAAACCGTAACCGCGCCGGCTTTTTTTGAATCATAAACAAAATAAGCCTGCGCGTAATTGGATGTTCCCTCTCCGATAATCTTAATTGTATTTTTATTGGCCCCAACCGTTCCATCAGACCCGAGACCATAAAATAAAGCCTCAAAAACGCCCTCATCGGGAAGTTTGAAGGCGCTGTCTAACGGCAAACTGGTATGACTGACGTCATCCACAATACCTACGGTGAAATGATTTTTGGGTGAAGGCTGAGCGAGATGATCGAAAACACTTTTCGCCATCGCGGGCGTGAATTCTTTGGAGGATAACCCATAACGGCCGCCGACTATCACCGGCTGATTTTTCGCGACCCACCATCCCTGCTGCATGCCTTCATGAAACGCGTTTACGATATCCAGATAAAGCGCTTCCCCGGACGCTCCGGGTTCTTTACTGCGGTCAAGCACCGCGATTTTTTTCACACTCGGCGGAAGCACTTGGAGAAAATGCTTCACATCAAAAGGCCTCCAGAGGCGGACTTTAAGAACGCCTGTTTTTTCTCCCCGGGAATTTAATACATTCGAAACCGCCTCCAGCGTTTCAAGGCTCGAACCCATCGCCACGGCCACATGCTCGGCATCCGGAGCGCCCGTATACTCAAAAATACGGTAACTGCGTCCGGTCAGTTTCGCGAACCGGTCCATGCATTTCTGAACAATCGCGGGACACGCTTGATAAAAAAGATTAACGCTCTCACGCGCCTGAAAATAAACATCCGGGTTCTGCGCGGTACCGCGAAGCACGGGCCGGTCGGGCGTCAGGGCCCGCTTGCGGTGCGCCTCAACGAATTTTTCGTCAATCATGGCGCGCATATCTTCCGGCGTCAGCATTTCGATTTTTGAAATTTCATGCGAAGTGCGGAACCCGTCAAAAAAATGAAGAAACGGAATTCTGGATTCTAAAGTCGCTGCCTGCGTGATCAGCGCGAGATCCATCGCCTCTTGTCCCGAATTGGAACAAAGCATGCCGAACCCCGTTGCCCGGGCGGCCATCACATCGCTGTGGTCTCCAAAAATAGAAAGGCCCTGGGCCGCGATTGACCGCGCGGCCACATGAAACACTGCGGGCGTCAACTCTCCGGCAATTTTATACATATTAGGGATCATCAGCAGGAGACCTTGTGAAGCAGTAAACGTAGTAGCGAGTGTTCCGGTCTGAAGAGCTCCGTGAATAGCGCCCACCGCGCCCCCTTCGCTCTGCATTTCGACAACCGCCGGAACCGTGCCCCAAATATTAGGCTTTTTAAGCGTGTTCCAGGCATCCGACCATTCTCCCATCGGTGACGATGGCGTGATGGGATAAATCGCGATGACTTCATTAGTATGATAAGCCACGTGAGCAACCGCTTCATTCGCGTCGATCATTTTCTTTGCTCTTGCCATAACGCCTCTTTCTAGTGATGTTTGGTCAAATCCAAAATAATGCGGCCGTCGAGTACCGAAGCTCCCTTACCCTCCTCATGCGCCATAAGAGGATTCACATCAATTTCTTTAATAACTTCATATTCACAGGCGAGCTGAGAAAGTCTTTGCAGGCATTCTTCCACCGCCAAAATATCTGATGGTTTTTCACCGCGGACTCCTTTTAAAATTTTGTATCCGCGGATCGATTCAATCATTAATTTCGCGCTCCGCTCCCGCAGAGGCGCGAGACGGAATGTCACGTCTTTCAAGACCTCCACATAAATGCCTCCGAGTCCAAACATCACGGTCGGACCCAAACGCGGATCGCGGTTCATTCCCAAAATGACTTCCACTCCCTTCGCGGACATGGCTTGGATGAAGTAGCCTTCAATTTTTCCGCTGGGAAAAACCTTGCTGAATTTCTGTTTCATCCCTTGGCAGGCTTTTTTAAGTTCCGAAGAATTTTTTAAATTGAGGCAAACCGCGCCGAAATCGAATTTATGAACAACCTGCGGTGAAATCAGCTTGATGGCCACGGGATAATGGATTTTTTCGGCTTTTTTGGATGCCTCTTTTTCATCCTTCGCGAACGCGAACGGAAGCACGGGAAACCCTGCGGCTTTAAGAATTTCCATGGACGCGTCAGAAGGCAAAAACGCCTTTCTTTCCTGAATGGCTTTATCCAGAACGGATTTGATCGCGCCATGATCGAATTTGAATTTTTTTACCGTTGTCCGCGGACGGCTTGTCCATTTTTGATAACGGTTCATGGCCCCCATCGCGTTCGCCGCGCCCTCGGGAAACCGGTAGTGAGAAACCTTATTTTCTTCAAGAATGCGCACACCGCCGGAGACATCCACAACGCCCATAAAACACGCGAGCAATGGGATGCTAATCTCCTTTTTCACGCGGACAATCACGCGCGCGATATCTTCAATGTCTGTCATTGCCTGCGGAGTCAAAATCACAATAATGCTGTCTACGCCCGGATCCTTCGCGACAATCCTGAGCGCTTCTTCGTACCGGTCATGACGCGCGTCGCCAATCACATCAATCGGATTGTTAAAGTTCGCCGTGGGAGGCAAAACTTTTTTTAGTGCTTCGACCGTTGCGGATTTAAAGGCGGCAAGGCTGAGTCCTTTACGCACACAAGCATCGGTGGTCATAATTCCAGGGCCGCCCGCGTTTGTGATAATTGCCACGCGGTCGCCTTTTGGAAAGGGCTGCTGTGAAAAAGCGATCGCGAGATCAAACATTTCCTCGATGCTCTCCATGCGGAGCACTCCGGCCTGCGCGAAAATGGCGTCATAAACTTCATCCGCGCCCATGAGCGAACCTGTATGGGATTGCGCCGCTTTGGCCCCCTGGGCTGTGCGTCCGGACTTAATCACAAGAATGGGTTTCGGTTTTTTTATGTCGCCGGTAATTTCGCGCGCGACTTCGATAAATCCGCGGGCATCCACTAAATCTTCAAGATAAAGAAGTATGACATCCGTCTTAGGATCGTCCTTTAAATATTTCAGAAGATCCATTTCGGTCAAAACCGCTTTATTGCCGAGACTGACGAACTTCGAGAACCCGATCTTCGCGCCTTTCGCGTAATCAAGCACCGCCGTGCAAAGCGCGCCGCTTTGCGAAATGAAAGCAATATTTCCCGCAGGCGGCATCGAACGCGAAAAACTCGCGTTTAAATTAAACTCAGGATCCGTATTGATGAGACCTAGACAGTTTGGGCCAAGAAGCGCGATATTGTAGCGCTTCGCCGCCTCAATCACCTGATCCTCGTACGCCTTGCCTTCCGGACCAATTTCCCGGAAGCCCGCGGAAATGACAATCGCGGCCTTGACGCCTTTTTGCGCGCAGTCTTCCAGCGTTTTTGCGGCATCCGCGCTATGAACCATCAGCACAGCCGCGTCAACACTGCCCGGGATTTCACGAACGCTGGGAAAACAGGGCCGGTCAAGAATGCAATCGGCTTTGGGATTTACAGGATAAATTTTTCCGGAGAAGCCGGCATGGATAAGATTATTTAAAACCGCGTAACCCACAGCCTCAGGCCTGCGGGAAGCACCGATCACCGCGATATTTTGGGGTTCAAAAAGACATTTGAGCTGGTCCAAAGCTGAAACCAGAAGGGGTTGTTCGAACATGACCAAATCTCCTATGGGTTCACTCTAATCGATTACTCCTTATTGATATGTGATTAAGATCACATCTCCTGGACGCCTATAGCTTCATACTCATGGGCATTCAAGCAGTTAAAGGCGTGTTGACCCCGGAGGTACGATGAAAACATTTAGTTTAATTTGTTTTACCGCAGTTTTGTTTTATCCCGCGATTTTATCGGCCCACGGAGCTCATCCGCATGCCTCAATTCAGGAGGTCTCGAATCATATGGAGGAAAATGCCGGCTTAGAAAGCCACAAAGAGAACAAATCGGACTCTAAAAATACCCGCCGCGGAGAAAACCATGCCGCGCGTACCTTTCAGCCCCTTCTAAAAGACGCGATGGTCCGGTAAGAAAGATTAAGAATATTTCTCGGCAACATCTCCGGCGATAGGCAGCTTGAGTTTGGCTCCCTGGTAGGCCTTGACCATCATGAGAATCCAAAGAGCCAGCTGGGCAATATAAACCACAGGAATCAGTGCCCATCCAAGAACGGGAATCACAGGCAGGATAAGCGACAAAACCGTCAGCGAACCGAAAACGGCCATCGATTGAACCGCGTGAAAGCGCACAAATTTATTATCTTTTTCGATGAGGTAAAAAACAAGTCCCGTAATCCAGCCGAGCAAATAGCATAGCAGCCCCGCGACATTCGCTTCAATTCCGGTTGAGCTTTTGCCCAAATTTGAATTATCCATAATTTCCTCCTGGGTTTTAGGTTAAATATTAGGGGTCAGCAAGCGTCTGAATGATCTCCTCTGCCGCCCTCCGGATTTGACCGGCCTTCCCTTAGTTGAGCCACCCTTTGTTTGGATGATTCGTGGCTCTGAATCAATTCTTCCTCCGACATAACCTTAAAAATCACCGGCAGTGAAAAGAAAAACCAATAGAGCGCGGCACCCGCCCAAATAAGTCCTGAGAAGCTAAGCAGCTGAAAATAATAATCCGGAAAAAAACCCGCGGCCAAACGGAATCCGAGTGAGCAAAAAACACCGGCCGCGGCCGCCCACAAAACCGGCAGGGGTTTGCGCAGCCGTTCAGGAGCACCGCCGTGGCTTAAGACCACCATGGTCGCGACTGAAAAAATCATGAGGCTGAATCCCCCGATAAAAAGAATATGGAGCATCGCCGACCGGTATTGAAAAAAGAGAGCGGCGGCCCAGCTTCCAATGGCCGTTAAACAAAGCGAAACCCATAACAGTTTCGCGTAAAGATCGGGAGTCTTAGGAAAACGGAAGAAGGAACAGGTCCACGCGTATTCGGCCGTAAGGATAAATGCGCGAAGCGCGTATGAAAGTCTGGGAAAATAAGCGCCCAAACCAAAACTCGCGAAAAATAAAATTCCCGCGAAGAGATGTGTTTTAAAAATGGCACCGCGAAGTTTTAAAAGCGCCGGATCACTGGGCAATTGCCCGGGCTTCGCGTAAACACGGAAAGTTCCCATAAGGCGGGGCGCTAGAAATCCCCCGATCCCAATCACGATACAGAGAATAACCCCCTGTTCATTCAGCAGTTTTGCCGCTTGGAACCAATTGACGGGCAGTTTCTTCCACGCGTTGAATAGAATCAAAAGACTGCCCGTGATTCCATGCATAACCGCGATTGGAACCCACACAAATTCAAGAGGCGGCATCACCGCGATCCCTCTTTTAACCGGGATTCTCTTTTTCGCGAATAGCAATAAACCCGCGAGAACCGCCAGAAAACAAATTTGCGCCGGTATCCATTGCCCGAGTCCCAGAAAAATCACGTTCGCGAGAATCAGCCCGAACATCATCAAAATTTCAGCCCCGCTCGCGGAAGCGGCTGAGGCAAAACGCGGCATCGCCGTCATTAAAAATCCAACGACAAAGCAAAGCAGATAGGCTTGGGTTTGGATTGAAGAATGAAAATACGCGGAGGCTTTCGGAATAAGACCAAACGCGTAAAGCGGCCAATGGGTCACCCCGGCAACAGCCAAAATCATCCCGAAGGGAAAGAAAAGCCGGTACGGCTCACTTTGGATTTGCTTAAAAATGTGATTTTGGCTCATCGGAAGAACTCCGCGGCTCTTTGCTGCTCCCCTGTTATGAGCGGGACTCGATCAAAATCAAGTGATAGCCGAACTGCGTTTTAACAGGTCCGTGCGTCTTTCCGACTTCTTTAGAGAAAACGACTTCATCAAACTCCCGCACCATTTGTCCCGGGAAAAACTCGCCAAGGCTGCCGCCCTTTTTGCCGGAGGGGCACAAAGAATGTTTTGAGGCAAGCTCGCTGAAACTCGCGCCCGCTTCAATTTTAGATTTTAAATCCTGACAGGTTTTTTCATCTTTAACTAGAATGTGACTCGCTTTTGCTTTTGCCATTTTAATTCCTTTTGTTGAAATACCCGTTAAAAGTATTATTTAGACTCGAGATTTTTCTTAAATAAGTAGATACCCGATCCCCACAGAAACACGCAGGCAATATGCGCGGCATAAATCATATTTCCGGCGAAAGGCTTGCGGGCAACGAGCCAGATTTGAATCACCACACCCAAATACGCCATGGTTTTGCCAAGATTTCTCATCGTGATATTTGCCGCCATAAATTATTCTCCTCTTACAAAATGACATTTTATTGTAAACGCTGAAGCCGTAAGCCGTCAGACTTCAAAATCCGGCTGGCCTTTTTTTCATGCCGAGTGATTATTCTACCGTATTTAACAGCGTTTTTTAACTACAACTTCTTCACTGTTTAAAAGTTAAGATCTTTCATTTTTTGATAAAGATAATGTCCGATCTTTGCCGAGCCGGGAGGCGCGTTATGCTCAAGATCATAAAAATCACCGCGCTCAAACTTCAGCTCCTTCGCGAGATCGAAACACGTCAAACCTTCCTCTTTACAGACTTTAAGCGTCCGTTCGTTTAGGAGCTCGAGGATCCGGACCGTATCTACTTCATTGACAGACTCACCCCAGCAGCCATATTCGTAAGCGGCACCCACACGATCGCCTTTTTCATTGAAGGATTGGTTGACCATTTGGGTCATCAAAATCGGCTCCCCGGAAAATTCCCGCATTCTTTTAATCATGCGGTGCAACCGCCTCTCATAAGCCGTCAGCTCATCATTAAACATTTCATAACTTTGCAGCTTCGGCTTATCGGTC
Organism: uncultured bacterium; assembly: GCA_964511315.1. Classification (GTDB taxonomy): domain Bacteria; phylum Omnitrophota; class Omnitrophia; order Omnitrophales; family Aquincolibacteriaceae; genus CAZEFF01. The sequence goes on from CAZEFF010000057.1 coordinate 12,061, forward strand.
AGCTCACCGGCAGATTCATCGGGGCGGACTTTATAATCAGGCTTTCCTTCGGAAAAAACAATACCGCGCAAAGTCCGGTATAAATAGTAGAGTGCGCTTTTTCTCACAATCTGCGAGCGCAAAGACCGGTCATTCTCCAGATACCCCTCATACATTTTAGGATCAAAACACATATCGTTGATCCCCACATAGGCCAAAGTGTACCGCGGATGAAGATCTTTGATAAATCGCAGCCATACCCTGGCCGTTCGGCCATGCCCCAGCGCGCTTTGTCCGTCAACACCGGCATTAATCACCTGAAGGTCTTTTCCGGCTTTATGGAAATCCTGGACAAGCACGTCTTGCCAAGTCTCACCCTCGCTCACCAGTCTTTGGTCCGTTGTGCTTCCGCCTAGTGTCACGAGCTTTACCTGTGAAATGTGTTTGAAGGGCCCCCTTAAACCTAAGTGATCACGTTTATAAATCGCCTTCCCTGTTGTAGAAGGATAAAGGTCTGAAATATCCCAAACGATTTCAACCCCGCGCGGCACATTGGTGCGGAGAAGTCCTTGCGTGCCCCGCCAATTTCCATAAATGTACTCAATCAGCAGAATACCGGCCAATAAAATAAGGAGGTTAACGGCAAGAAGCCGCGTAAAATTTGAAAACCGTGATGACATTACTTTTTCAACCTTAGGTTAAACATCATTACGATGCCTCCATTTCGCGGATAGCCCGCTCCACTTTCTCTTTTTGCGCCTGACTTTTTTTCTTCGCATCTTCCATCATTCTCATCGCCTCTTCGCGGCTCACAACTCCGGAGGCAAGCGGATCCGTATTTGCGGCGGCGGCTTTTTTAACCGGAACAGGTTTGGGATTAAAAATTGAAGCTTTCGGCACGGGTTTTGGCACAGGATTGTTTAAATCAACGGTTTCTGTCTTGCCGTCGTCTTCATTATATCTGCCGACCTCCTTGCCTCCTTCTTTTATAACATAGGTGGTTCCGAGGAATCCAAAGCAAAGAACCGCGAAGATAAACATTTTTATCTGATTCATTTTCATCTCCTGACTTTGACCTGCCACATTCCGTCCCTGTACACACATTCCCCGTCAAGGGTCACCGATTGAGTAACGGCAAAAAGATCAATATGATGACGCGCGGTTTTGTGATGAATATCAAACTCCGGTTTTTTATAAAGCGTGTGTTTCGCGCCCATCGATAAATGCACACCGCACATGCGTTCATAAGTTCCGATATCATTCACGATCCGTTCGCGGGTAAAAGCGCGGTTCAAACCGAATCCAAGCTCCCGCAGCCAAACCTCGCCTTCATCTCTGCGGATATTCGCGAGCACCTTGTCAAACTCAGGCGTCGAATCCGCGGTTCCTGTCACGCGCCCCCGGCTCACGATAATACGAATCGGTTTTTCGGGCTGATTAACCTTAAAGGATGTATCGCCGAAAGCAAAAATACGCGCCTGGCCATTCACCGCTTCCAAATCTTTGGCTTCCGTAAAAACTTCTCCGATCGGAAATTGTCCGCCGATATTTTTCATGCCGCTATAATCGCCCACATTGAGTTTCGCGGATTCAAAACCGGAAGAAAAAACAAGAGTCTCTCCGCCGCTATCGATCACACCCTCACGCGCTTGATCGAGCCGCTCTTTGAGGCCCTTGCCGACCGCTCGGTAATACTTGGGGTCATACGCGAGCGAATCAATATAGAAGAGAACCTGATCACCTTCCATGCGGTTCAGATGCGGATGTTCAATCACTTTGAGCCCGCGCTTAAAAAGTTCCACGCGGATACGGAAATCATTGAGACGGAAATTCGAAGATTGAACGAGAATGACAAGGTCGCCGGGCTTTAATGTTTCGAAACTCGCGAGAACTTTTTCAGGCGTCACTTCATCAAAATGAACCGCCTCGGCTTTCGGCAAAGCGCGCCGGTAAGCCTCTGACAGTACCCCGGCGAGTTCACACTGCCGGTCAAAAACAATGAGCGCTTTTTGAGGGGAAGCATATTCAAGAGCGAGACTTAGAATATCCCGCACATGCCTTTCCGCTAAATCCGCCGCTTCACTCGTAATCTTCAAACTGACTCCTCCGGAATGATTAATAATTTTACACCTGATCAGACAAAAATCGCTTAAATAATTCGGCGCGTTGTGTTATGTTGACAACATGTGCTTCGGACCTGTAGCCAGCTTTGCCAGCGGCGCTGTATTGACCGGCGCCGGAACCGTGACCCTCAAAACCGCGCGCTCAAAAAATGAGCTTTTGCTCGCGTCTTTTCCGTTATTTTTTGGAATTCAGCAAATCATTGAAGGCTTCGTTTGGCTCTCAATCCGGGGGCACGCGTTCGCCGCCCAGCTCAAACTGTTTTCGGCCGCGTTTCTCTTTTTTGCTTATAATTTTTGGCCGGTATTTTCTCCGCTCGCGATTTTACTTTTAGAACCCGATAAAAAAAGGAAGCGGCTGCTGGCCGTTTTCTTTTTACTTGGAATCATTACCGCGGTTTACCTCGCCTGGTTTTTCTTTCATTACGACCACACCGTCACCGTGGTTCATCACAGCATTCAATACCATGTCCATAAATTCGCCAACTTTGTCGGGTTTATGTATTTGGGGGCTACCTACGTACCCTATTTGATTTCCAGCTACCGGGGGATAAAGATTTTAGGAGTGCTCAATATTATTTTCGCGGCCGTTTCGCGCTATATGTATTGGAAGACTTTCGATTCGGTGTGGTGTTTCTTTGCCGCCCTTCTCAGCATCGGCCTTTTTATTTTTCTGCGTTCTCAGCATAAAACCGTCGGGCCCGCCTCAAAACCGTCTTAACCCCTCAGTGCCGGGCTTCTTAGCGCCCGCTCTCGACCTCGCACTTACCGTAATAAGTGACCGTCTTAAAATGAAAATTGAGATGCTCCATATACGAGCAACCGCTTTTCTCTTTCAGGATTTTGACATAGCTCGAGTCATTGGCGCCGATGAAATTGTCATAAATACCGGTCACCGTATGCTGAAGAGGTTTATTCTCTTTTGAAGTCCATTGGAACTCGCCGTCCGCCTGCGTAATCACAAGCACATGATCCAGCTGCTGCTCTTTATC
>CAZEFF010000058.1:0-14961 GCA_964511315.1 uncultured bacterium
AACGGATTGGTTTTTTTTTGATGTCTGAGCGGAGAGGGGATGCGGTGCCGGTATTCATGGGCGGGATAAACGATTAAATTTTCAGGCAGCGCCAAAATCCGCTGAAGGCTTTCCCAATGTTCTCCCGCGTCGCCTCCGGGAAGATCGTCGCGGCCCGCGCCGCCGTCATCTAAAAAAAGCGCGTCTCCGGTCAGAATTTTATCCGGAAGGATCAGCGAAATGGAATCTTTGGTATGTCCCGGCGTATGTAGAATTTTTATGGGGATGCCCGCGATTTCAAATTTTTCACCATCGGTGAGCCGGCGGCTTGGGCATGAGGCCGCGGCTTTTTGATGCATTAAATAATCACAGCGGATCTCATCCAAAAGCGCTGCGCCGCCGGAAATATGATCCGCGTGCGTATGAGTGTCAATGATAGCATTAAGCTTCAGTTTTTCTTGATCAAGAATTTTGATGTAATCAGGAACATGATCCAGCACCGGGTCTACAATCACGGTTTCCAGGGAGTCACTATCGCCAAAAAGATAAGTGAGGCATGAATGGGGATTGAGCTGTCTAAAGAATGTTTTCATAAACCGCCTCCGGAAACATTTTTAATAATAAGATAAGCGCCGAGTCCAATGATAAGAATTGAAAACCCGCGTTTTAAGAGAATGGGTGAAAATTGACCGGCGGATAAACTTCCCGCGATGACTCCAGCGAGGGTAGCGAGGGTAAAAACCGCTGCTGGCAGAGGACGAATAGGTGATGTCACGATGTGCGCTGCGAAACCCGCAAAAGCGTTGGCAGAAAGAATGAGAAGAGAGGTTCCGATAGAGGCTTCAACTAAACATTTCATGATTAAGGCGAGAACGGGTACAATCAGAAATCCTCCGCCGACGCCTAAAAATCCGGTTAAAACTCCAAGGATAGTGCTGATGACCGCGGAAACTAAGAATTTGGGCCGGCATGTTATGGGACCATCCTTATCACGGCTGGTTTTTGAAAAAAAGAAAAAAATCCCTATAATCATCATCAGCGCCCCGAATGCTGTGAGAAGCAATTGACCGGAGACACCGTAGGAAATTTTTGCGCCCGCGACCGCGCCGGCAGATCCAAAGAGAATAAAGATTGCCGCAAGCCGCAGATTTACGTGTCCGCGTGAAAGGTAGGGAACGCTTCCGGCCAGTCCGGTAACTCCGACGACAAGAAGGGAAAGAGTGATGGCATCTTCGGCACTCATGCCTGAGACATAAACAAATACTGGCACCATCAGCACCGACCCGCCCCCGCCCAACAAACCAAGGGAGATGCCGATCATTAGACAAAGAACAATCCCAAGCAGCGTGATTGTCATAAATTCCTCAGCTTTTTTATTTTGCGCACTTCCCGCATGTTTTATTCCACGGCATTTTGGCAAGCAGCATGGCCATGCCGCAGGTATCTGTGACTGCCGAAAAAATTAAGCCCGCACTAACAAAAAGAGAGACTCCAATAAAACCCGGATGAACGAGCCAAGCCAGGATAATTCCCGCAAGCACCATGGTTCCCGCAGCGAAACGAACTTGCCGGTCCATCGCCCATACCGAGGAGGCGCCTTTTTCTACTGGTAGGCCGCCTGCTTTGCATGCTTCGATGCCGCCTTCAATGATGTGTAATGAGTCAAACCCATGTTTCGCCAGTCTTTCGGCCGCTTGAGCGGCTCTGCCGCCTCTTTGGCAAAGTAAATAAATCGGCCTCGCTGCATCAATTTCGTGGCGCGATTGGCCAAGATTCGAAAGGGGAATGTTGCGTGAGGACCCCACTCGTTCACCCGCGTGCTCAACAGCTTCTCGAACATCAATGATTTGCGCGTTAGGATCCGTTTTAAGGATTTCTTTAAGTTCTGAGACCTTAATTTGTCGAGCTTCGGTAGTCATAGGTCACCTCTAGCAATAGCATATTCAATAATCGGTTAAACCGGAAGTGATTTGAGTCACAGCATATAATTGGTCTCAGCCTTAGACTCATTATCAGCAATGAGGAAGGGATGCACATTGTTAGAGCGTCCGCATAATTTTGCAGGTATTATAGGGGTGTTTATTTTTTTAACCAACAAAGGAGCCTATATGAATCGATCTGATTTTCTTAAACCCGCGAGCGCTTTGCTTTTGCTCGCGTTTGTTACTGGATGCAGCAGCACAAAAGTTGCGAAAGATTGGAACGGTCTGACCTCTCCGGATGGCCAGCCGGTTGGGCATTTGAGCACCTCGAACGTTGCGCTGCACCTTATGCTAGGTAAGAGCCCGGTTTGGGGGGATGCCAGCCTTGAAAAAACAGTGGCTGATTTTACCGCTGCGGCGAAGGCGAACAATGCTTCTAAGGTTCGCATTGTTCAGTCCCGCCAAACAAATTGGTGGTTTGTTTTCTTTCCCTTCTCACTGCTTGTGACTCCTGTAACAAGCAATGTGGCGGGTGAAGCGATCGCTTAAGCAGTCAGACAGCAGTGCTGAAGCGCAAGCTTCAGGAGTAAGCTTTGAAGTTTCAAAAAGAACGGCCCTGGGTTCCGAATGATCGGGATTCAGGGCTGTTTTATGAAGTCAGGACTAAGCGGCTGAAGGGGAATGGGATGAAACGCCAAAATTAGTTTTAAGCGGAATTGAAAACGCGAATTTACTGCCTTTGTCAGGACTGCTTTCGACCCAGATAATCCCGGAATGCAGTTTAATGATTTCCTTCGCGATCGAGAGCCCCAATCCCGTGCTTTTTTCTCCCTCAGTGGCCTGGGTATTAATATAGGCAAATTTTTTAAATATATTGATTTGATCTGCTTCACTGATTCCAGGGCCGGTATCGGTTACATCAATTTGCAAATGCTTTAATTCTCCCGGAGATCGAGCCTCTATGACTTGAGCCGTAATCGTCACTGTTCCCCGTCGCGGAGTAAATTTTAAGGCGTTCGACATTAAATTGGATAGGACCTGGCCCAAAGCATTTTTATCGCCCTCAAAAATAACAGGATCACTGGGCATATGAGTTTTGAGGTGGATTTGTTTATCTTCCGCCCAAACCTTAAAGCTTTGGTGCGTTTCTTTAATAAGTTCATGCAGCGCGATAATTTCATGATGAAGACGGATTTTCCCGGCTTCGAGTTTAGATAAATCAAGAATATCATTCACAAGCTTTTCAAGCCGGGTGACGTTGCGGGCCGCGATTTCAATATAAGTTTGATTTTCGCTCGTGACATTTTGGCTGAGTGATTCAATGGATTTCAGAATGCAGATCAGAGGGCTCCGGAGTTCATGCGTAATTTTAGCTAAAAATTCATTTTTATATTCCTCCGCTTTCTGGTTCGCGTCCAAATTGGGGACAATGGAAATCACGCCCTTTGTCTGACCCGATAAAGTTTCGATAACAGCAGTATTTTCTTTCATTTCTTCTTTCGCGGCATTCTGGCTGTCATCGCCGCTATCCTCAACTCCTTCATCATTAACCATGGAGAGCGCGCTTTTATGGCCCATATTTTTAAATTTCTTGCCGATCAGATCTTTAGCAGGATAACCCAGGATTTTTTCCGCGCTTGGATTTAAAAAAACTACTTTACCGTCATCATCCAGCACGATCATACCTTTGGCGATGGAACGGACGACCGCTTCCGTCTGAGTTTTCTGTTTCCCAAGTTTCTGATAATTTTGCTCAACAGTTTCATATTTATGCTGAATTTCTGTAACCGTTTTTTCTTTTTGAAGGATGATTTTTTCCATCTCGGCTTGCGCTTTTTGGGTTTCGCGCGTGACCTCGCGGGTCACAATTTCTGCCAGGTGCTGGGCGGTTTTCACGGATTTGCTATTATCAATTCCCAGCCGGGACAATTCATTTTCAACTTGCCGCTGAATGGGCAAAGAGGCACCCCCTTTATGATGACTTTCATCAATCCAGTTTTTAGTTGAAAGCAAAAAGTAGACAAATACCAGCGCAAGCGCGGCGAGAATACCGATGATAATGATAATGGGGTCGATAGTCATGAGTATTGTAATACGGCTTTCGCAAAGGGTTTCTTTAATGAGCGGCCGCCGCCGTATTGATCCGCCTTCTTTTTTGAATGTGTGCTTCAAAGGTTGCCTTATGTTCTGTTATGCGGGTACAATACGTCCGTGACAAAAAATAATGATGAACTGATTCGATGGAAAGAGCTTGCGCGTTTAGAGCCTAACCAGGCGGTCTCGGAGTTTTCCGAGCTTGCGCCAAAAACGGCGGAAATATTCGTGCAAGGGTTAGGGATTCCTTTTTTTATTGAATGGATTTCCGGATTGGCCACGGACAGCGCGGCCTCGGTTTTAAGGAATCTTTCCGAAGCGCTGCAGCATCAAATTCTTGTGGGCATGCCGCCCGTTAAATCCGCGCAGATCCAGGAGCTTTTGGCGTACGCGCCTGGAACAGCCGGTGCTTTGATGGCTAAGGAGTATCTTGCTATTTCAGTGGAAGCCACATTAGGAGAAGCGGCCGCTTATTTAAGGAGACTTTCCGGCAGTCAGAAGGGAAAGATTTCCTATATTTACGCGGTCGATTCGAGCAATCGGCTTGAAGGTGTGCTGCAAATCCGCGATCTTGTTTTCTATCCTCCTGAAAAAAAGGTGAGTGATGTGCTTCGCAAACCGGTAGTGCAGGTGGAGACAGGAATGACGCAACTCGATGTCGCCAAGCTTCTTGAGAAACATCATTATTTGGGTCTGCCCGTGGTAGATGCCGCGCAAAAACTGGTGGGCGTGATCAGCGCGGATAATGCTCTAAAAGTTTTTCAGGAAGAAGCGGAAGACGATCTCGCGAAAATGATTGGTACCGGCGCCGAAGAAATCCGTTCGCATTCGGTGCTCAAGGTCATGGGTCTTCGTCTGCCCTGGCTTTTTGTGAATATCGCGAGCGGTCTTATGTGCGCGGTCGTTTCAGGGATTTTTCAACAGGGCGCGCCGAAGCTCGCGGTTTTATTTTTATTTGTGCCGCTTGTGCTGGGGCTTTCAGAAAGCACGGGCGTTCAGGGCGCGACGCTGGTGGTGCGCAATCTCGCGCTCGGCAATGCCGCGTTTAAAGATTTGCGCGCGCTTTTTTTCCGCGAGCTTCTGGTCGGAATTCTTATCGGGCTGATTTGCGGCATGGTGGTCGGGGGTTCGGCGTATCTTTGGAAAGATAATGTTCTTCTCGGCGCCGCCATCGCGTCTTCCATGATGCTGGCCATTATGACTTCGGCGGTAATTGGGCTGATGCTCCCTGTGTTTTTTCGCCAGTTCAAAATGGATCCGGCCATTGGTTCCGGACCCATTGTTCTCGCGGTTTGCGACCTGCAAACCTTGCTCGTCTATTTCAATCTCTCCAATTTCATCCTTCATTTATAAGAAGGGCCTGCCGGTAAGTGACTGAGGTCACGGGTGATTCCGGTCCGCCGGGACGATAATAAAACTGCTTAGAAGAATGAGTGAAAATGGAGGGGAAGTGACTCTCATGCCGTATTCACGGATCTCCGATCTGCCGCCAAGAATCCAGCGTTTACCCGAACATGCTCAGGAGATTTTTCTGCAAGCCTTCAACCACGCTTGGGAGGAGTACGCTTCTCCCTTAAAACGCAGGCTGCCCGCGAGCCGTGAAGAAACCGCGATGCGCGTGGCCTGGGGCGCGGTCAAAAGAGTTTATGTGAAATCTCCCAGCGGCTGGGTGAGAAGAAAAAAATAAGGGGAGGTGAGCATCATGATAAATTTAAACGCGCATAAAACCGGGTTAGCGGCTGGATCTTTTTTAGCGCTGAGCCATCTTTCGTGGATTCTTCTTGTCGCGCTGAAAATCGCCAAGCCTCTGATGGATTGGGTATTGTCACTTCACTTTATCGCGATTGACTATGACATTTCGTCTTTTGCGCTGGGGCCCGCGGTATTGCTCGTGCTGCTTACATTTGGGATTGGGTATGCCGGAGGATGGATTTTTTCCGCGCTTTGGAACGCGTTTCATTCGTAAGCTGGGTTGTATTATGAGAGAACGTCAGCTACCCTTTAGCTAATGGATCCCATACAGAATGTTACCGCCGTGTGGAAACACTGCAATACCTGTAAGAAAGAGATCGCGTGTAAATCCGAGTATTACACTTGTTCGGTGAGTACCTGCCGGGCGAAGGGAATTTCGTTCGTTTTCTGCTCTGTTTCGTGCTGGAGCGGCCATATCAGCCTTTTCAATCACCGCAACGCCTACGCCGAAGAAGCGATAGCGCCCTCTAAAGTTGCTTAGAATTTTACCGTCATTGTCCGCACAGCAAACGGCGGATCCGTCCGCAGGTTATGGCGGACATCGCGGGAATGGCTCCGGCCGTTTCTCCAGGCACAGTCTTCGGCTATGAATCAACCTGCCCCTTTGGTACTCGGTACCTTTCTAATCATCATCTTTCCTGCTTAAAAGCACTCAAAATATAGCAATTTTATACTTTTTTTTGTTTTTTTAGAAGTGCCTGCTACTCTTAAATTATGAGCAAAACTCAAATTAAAGTAGGCAGGAGACAAACGTTTATGAAAACCACAGGACTAGAATTTATGGCGCGGATTATGTTGGCTGTTATTTTAATGACGCCGACCGCGTTTAGTTATGACGGCAGCGCTATGGATGCATCAAAGGGGGCAACTGAATCGGCGGGTCCTTCCAGATCTGTTATTGAAGGAGAGGCGCCGGCTGAAAAAATTACCCCTAAAATGGATGCCCCAAATAGAGACGTTCTGGACGAGAGTTTAAATGGAGGGCCTGTGCTGACGCCTCCCACTATCCCGGGAGAAACAACACCTGATACTGGGATTAATGACGGTACCTCGGATGATTACCATTCGACGATGAATGATTATATGAATCGAATGCGCGAAGCGGCTAAGCTTATGGAGAAGTGGGGCAAGTGGAATGACTATCTGAGTAAAGTAAACGCGGAATTGCTCAGACTCGAAGGAATGAAAGCAGAGCGCGAGAAAATTTCTCAGAATTCTGGCAAAGTAGATCAGGCCTTGGGTGATTTATTAACGGCAATAAGCAATGCACCAGGGTCTCCGAGTATGCCGTCTATATACAGTATATCTCAATCAGACTATGACGGATATGTCGCTCGACGGACAAATATTATGGGATGGCTGAATGAAGCCGATGGAGATGCTGAGACAGCTATTGAGGCTGCTATTACGGGTCTCCAAAATGAAAAAGCGGCTGCGGAAGCCGCGATGCAGGATATACAAAATGAAATTTCTAATATTATGCAGGGGGCTCCGAGCGGAAATTCCTTTGCGGATCCTCCCACTGATTTTCCTGCAGATATCCAGAACAATATTACAAAAGCGAATGAAAGTATGGGGAAATTACGGAACCAATGGATACGCCTGCGGGCATTAAGCAGTGAAGTGCTAAGCCGTGTAAATGCGATCGTTGCGGCCTATCAGCGCAGAAGGATAGCGCTTAACGCGAATCAGCAAGCAGTTGTTGATGCCGCCGCAAAACTGCGTGCGGCGCTTCTTGTTGTTTAAGATCTGCTAAAATAAAAAAGGGCCAGGGAACAATCCCTGGCCCTTTGTGTTTCTGACAAGCTTTACGAAATACTTCCCGCGTAGTTAGAAGCGGGTTTTTTCTTTTCGTCTTTTTCTTCTTCCTTGGGCTTATCTGAGAGCACGCATTCGGTGGTCAGGAAAAGGCCCGCGATGGAAGAAGCATTTTCGATCGCGCAGCGAACGACTTTGGCCGGATCAATAACGCCATCCGCGGTAAGGTCGCTGTATTCACCGGTCGCGCCGTTGAAACCATTGCTGCCCTTAGCTTCAAGCACAGTCTTGACGACAACCGATCCGTCAAAGCCGGCATTGGAAGCCATTTTGCGGGTGGGTTCTTCAAGCGCTCGGCGAATGATATTCGCGCCGGTGGCTTCGTCCCCGGAAAGTTTCAGGCTATCGAGCGCTGAAATGGAACGCAAGAACGCTAATCCGCCGCCTGGAACAATGCCTTCTTCCACAGCCGCGCGGGTCGCGTGCAATGCGTCTTCAATGCGCGCTTTCTTTTCTTTCATTTCGATTTCAGTCGCGGCGCCGACTTTAATGACCGCCACACCGCCCGCGAGTTTCGCGAGACGTTCCTGAAGTTTTTCTTTGTCATAATCCGAATCAGAATTTTCAATCTGTTTGCGGATTTGTTCGCAGCGGGCTTTGATATCTTTTTGAGATCCGGCTCCGGCAACGATTGTGGTGTTATCTTTATCGATGACCACGCGTTCGCAGCGGCCAAGGACATCGGTATCCACATTTTCAAGTTTGATGCCAAGATCTTCAGAGATGAATTGGCCTTTCACAAGAATCGCCAAATCTTCCATCATGGCTTTGCGGCGGTCGCCGAATCCAGGGGCCTTGATCGCGGCAATATTGAGCACGCCGCGGATTTTATTGACCACAAGAGTCGCGAGCGCTTCGCCTTCGATATCTTCCGCGATTAAAAGAAGCGGCTTGCCGAGGCGGGCCACTTTTTCAAGAAGCGGAATGAGTTCTTTAATGGAGCCGATTTTCTTCTCATAAAGAAGAATATACGGATCTTTAAGAACGGTTTCCATGCGGTCCGCGTCCGTCACGAAGTACGGAGAAATATAACCGCGGTCAAACTGCATACCTTCCACCAGATCAAGCTCGGTCTTCATGGTCTTGGATTCTTCAACCGTGATGACGCCGTCTTTGCCGACCTTTTCAATCGCGGTGGCAAGAAGTTCGCCGATCGTGGTATCGCCATTGGCGGAAATCGTGCCGACAGCCTTGATATCTTCTTTGCCTTTAACAGCTTTGGAAAGTTTCTTGATGGACTCAACCACCTTCACGACGGCCTGTTCAATGCCGCGCTTAAGCGACATCGGATTGGCTCCGGCGGTGACGTTCTTCAAACCTTCCGAGATAATGGCCTGGGCGAGTACCGTGGCGGTTGTGGTTCCGTCTCCGGCGGTGTCAGAGGTTTTTTCCGCGACTTCACGGACCATCTGAGCGCCCATATTTTCATACGGGTCTTTGAGTTCGACTTCTTTGGCCACGCTCACGCCGTCTTTGGTGATGGTCGGCGCGCCGAACTTGCGGTCAATGATGACATTGCGTCCGCGGGGTCCAAGCGTTACGCCTACAGCTTGAGCGAGGATATCCACACCGCGTTTCAGTCTGCGGCGAGCGTCCTCTGAATAACTGATTTGTTTTGGCATTTGTTACTCCTTTGATTTCGTAATGTCGTGCTTCGTATGTCGATGGTCGTTCGACCTGCGATAGGCGAAGTACGATCGACTAATTTATTTAGGCTTCGTATACCGCTAAAACTTCAGATTCTTTAAGAATCTTGTGTTTCTTGCCTTCGATCAGAATTTCATCGCCGGAATATTTTCCGAAGATGACGCGATCGCCTTTTTTAACTTCCATCGGCTGGAACTTTCCGGAATCAAGCACTTTGCCGGCTCCGACAGAAATGACCTTACCTTCGGTCTTTTCTTCTTTCGCGGTATCCGGAAGAATGATTCCACCTTTGGTCTTTTCTTCAGCTTCTAAAACTTCCACTAAAATTTTGTCGCCTAAGGGTTTTACTTTTGTCATTGTTTTATCTCCTATTTAAATTGAAATTAGTACATCGCATATCGTCTATCGTATGTCGTATCGAATTCGATAGACGACTTACGATAGACGACAGTTCGGTTTTTTAGTACATTCCTCCGCCCATACCGCCCATTCCGCCCGGCATACCGCCGCCTGGAGGCATCATGGGGGCTTTTTCTTCTTCGGGCATATCGGTGATCAAGGCTTCGGTCGTCAGAAGTAGTCCCGAAACACTTGCCGCGTTTTGAAGCGCGGTGCGCGTGACTTTCTTTGGATCGATGATACCGGCTGCGATCAAATCTTCGTAAGCGCCGGTGCCGGCGTTAAAACCGACATTGCCTTTGCTTTCAAGCACTTGACGGACAACTACAGAACCTTCTTCTCCGGCATTCGCCGCGATTTGACGAAGAGGTTCTTCCACCGAGCGCTTCACAATTTCAGCGCCGATTTTTTCATCGCCTTTAAGGCTGAGTTTATCGATCGCTGCGCGGGCACGAAGCAGCGCGACGCCTCCGCCAGGAACGATACCTTCTTCAACAGCCGCGCGCGTGGCATGCAGAGCATCTTCTACGCGGGCTTTCTTTTCTTTCATTTCGGTTTCAGTCGCTGCTCCGACATTGATGACCGCGACACCGCCGGCGAGTTTCGCGAGGCGTTCCTGCAGTTTTTCTTTGTCATAATCAGAATCCGTGGCTTCAATCTGCTTGCGGATTTGAGCGATGCGTCCGTTGATCTCAGCGCTTTTTCCGGCGCCTTCGATGATCGTGGTGTTTTCTTTATCGATCGTGACGCGTTTGGCGCGGCCAAGATCTTTTAAAGTCACATTTTCAAGTTTGATTCCGAGTTCTTCGGTCACAGCCTTGCCGCCGGTAAGAATCGCGATATCTTCAAGCATCGCTTTGCGGCGGTCGCCGTACCCGGGAGCTTTCACGGCGCAAACGTTGATTGTGCCGCGGATTTTATTGACCACGAGAGTCGCGAGCGCTTCACCGTCAACTTCTTCGGCGATAATAAGAAGCGGTTTGCCGTTCTTGGCGCAGGCTTCGAGGACAGGAAGAAGATCTTTCATGGAAGAAATCTTCTTTTCATTGATGAGAATATAAGGATCTTCAAGGACAGCTTCCATGCGGTCAGCATCGCTCACGAAATACGGTGAAAGATAACCCTGATCAAACTGCATGCCCTCGACAACGTCTAAGGTGGTATTGATCGTCTTGGCTTCTTCAACCGTGATGACGCCGTCTTTACCGACTTTTTCCATGGCTTCGGCAATTTGTCCGCCGATTTCCGCGTCCGAATTCGCGGCAATCGTGGCGACTTGCGCGATTTCTTTTTTATCTTTGCCGATCGCTTTGGCGATTTTGTTGAGTTCTTCCGCGATCGCTTCAACCGCTTTATCAATTCCGCGCTTGAGGGCCATCGGGTTAGCTCCAGCCGTAACGTTCTTTAAACCTTCGCGGTAAATCGCTTGGGCAAGAACGGTAGCAGTGGTAGTTCCATCACCGGCAGCATCAGAAGTTTTAGACGCGACTTCTTTTACCATTTGCGCGCCCATATTTTCATAAGGATCTTCGAGTTCGATTTCCTTCGCCACGCTCACGCCGTCTTTGGTAATGGTGGGGGAACCGAATTTCTTTTCGATGACAACATTTCGGCCTTTGGGACCGAGGGTGACTTTGACCGCATTGGCGAGCTGATCCACGCCTTGCTGAATCGCGCGCCGTGCTTCTTCATTAAAGAGAAGTTGCTTAGACATTTTGTATTTCCTCCTGTGATTACTGCCGTCATCACGAGAGAGGCGGAGCCGATCGAAGTGATCTCAGTTTTGAGATTGCTTCGCCGGTCTTTGACCGTCTCGCAATGACGTATTTATTTGAATTTGAAGCCTTTTGGGGAGCGGCTAGCACTCAGCTCTAACGAGTGCTAAGTGGTGAATATTGTATAGAGAGTGTGTAAAAAATCAACAGAATTTTAAAAATGCTGTCATTGCGAGGAGGACCGCCAAAGGCGGGACGACGTGGCAATCGCTGTTTTTATAATATAGAAAAGCGATTGCTTCGCTCCCTACGGTCGCTCGCAATGACCAAAAAGGGTAATTACCGTTTGTTGATGGTGCTTTTGAAGAGGATGAGCAGGGATTTCAGGGGGTGGAGGGGATCGACATTGTCCATGGATCGGGTGAAAGGCTTAAGATGAGTCGCGAAGCCTCCCGTGACAATGACCCTAAGGTCATTTCCGTATTTTTCTTTGAATCGGGCTATGAGGCCATCGGCCATGGCGCCATAACCTTCCAGGATGCCGGCGTTCATGCAGTCGTAAGTGTTTGTCCCTAAAAAGGATGCGGAGGTCTTTGGGAGTCTCATTTTCTTTGGGAGCAAGGCTGCCCGCTCGGTGAGTGCCTGAAAGGCAATCTCAGGGCCGGGGATAATCATGCCGCCCTCATAGACACCTTTCGCCGAAACATAGTCGGCTTTGATGGCTGTTCCGAAATCCAAAACTAGAAAGGGGGCTTTGTACATGCGTAAAGCACCGTATATATTCACAGCCCTATCTTTACCTAACTTATCGAATGGCTTGTATTTATGAGGAAATTCGATGCTAAGGTTTTTGCCCACAATCCAAATTTTTCGCCCTTTTTCTTTAGGGAGGCGATTGATGACTTTAGGTGTTACTTTTGGGACAACAGAGCAAATAACAACATCGGATAGATTGTATTTCCCACTTTTTTGCCAATTTTTGAATAATTTTGGGATATCGTTATAAAGACAGTATCCGGAGGCGTGTAAACGGCCTCCATCATAGAGTCCATAGGTAATAGAAGTATTTCCGATATCAAGAATGACTGGCATACAGAGGTTTGAGGTCCTTTTTGAGCTGGTTAAGCAGGCTTTTTAAAAGCCGCTCCCGGCTATACGTTTTGCCTTTGAGGATTGTAACAGAAGTGGCTTCCGGAATCAGCTCCTCTTGCAAAGCATTCACATTGAGCCCAATTCCCACAATCACATGCTCTAATTCCTTATTCGTGCCCGTTGAAGCTTCCGTTAATATACCGCAGATTTTTTTTCCGTTCACAAGCACATCATTCGGGCGCTTAATCGAACTTTCAATTTCATATAAATCGCGCAAAATTTTGAGAACAGACTGACAAACGAGCTGCGTGATGATCGGCGCTTTCGCGGGAGTAATGGGCGGGCGCAGAAGAATTGAAAAAAGCAGATTTTTTCCGGGAGGTGAAATCCACTTTCTTTCAAATTGTCCGCGTCCGCCGGTTTGATGATCCGCCCAAATCACAAGACCTTCCGCCGCGCCTTTTTTCGCTTCCTGAATGGCGAGCGTGTTGGTGGATACTGTTTCTTTAATATGTTTTATTTTAAAAAGCATTTTAAATTTCTAAATCTCAAGCCTCAAATCTCAAACAATGTTCAAATCTCAAGGCTTAATTTGAAAACGTTTTGATATTGAGAATTTTAAAATTGGTATTTGTTTGTAATTTGATGCTTGGAGTTTGAGGTTTAGGATCAAGTTATCGATAAAATCTTGGAAGTGAAGCAGGAAGCCGGGTCACGATTTCATACGGAATTGTGTTGGCCCACGCGGCGAGTTCTTCGGCACTAACAGCAGAATCACTTTCTTCGCCGATCAAAGTGATTTCATCGCCCGCGTTCGCGCGCGTGTCGCCCAAATCAATGGCGAGATAATCCATCGAAACACGTCCCGCCAAACGGTAACGTTTCCCTTGGTAAATCGCGTAGGATTTCCCGGACGCGCTCACGGGATAGCCGTGGCTGTAGCCCGCGGCGATGGTTGCGATAAAAGTAGGTTTTTCCGCTTTGAAGTTTCTTCCATATCCGACCGAATCTCCGGGCGCGATCCGCTTGATCAAAAGGATCCGGCTTTTAAAGCTGAGAACGGGAGAAATTTTTGCCGCTTCCGCGAGGGATGGATCGGGATAAAGCCCATACATCATAAGGCCCGGGCGCACGAGATTAAGCCATTCATTTTGAATGTTGAAAATACCCGCGCTGTTTTGCGCGTGACGCCATTTGAAGCGGATATTTTTTGTTTCGAGCGCTTTAATCAGAAGAACAAAATCCTGAACCTGGCGTTCAGTGAAACCGTCTTTGCGTTCGGCGGTGGGGAAATGGGTGTAAATACCCTCAAGAGAAATTCCTGTAAACGCGGCCATCTTCTCAATGCGGTTGATCGCGTCACCAAGAGGAATTCCGAGCCGTCCCATGCCGGTATCAATTTTGACATGAACGGGAGTTTTTCTTTTCATTGATAGAGATACAGCGGAAATTTCCTGAGCCTCTTCGAGGCTCGAAACGCTCAAAGCGATTCCATCCGTAATGACTGAGGCAATTTCAGAATGCATCAAGCAGCCAAAAAGGAAAAGCGGCGTCTCAATTCCATGCCCTTTTAACTTCAACGCTTCTTCAACGCTGGAAACTCCGAAAAAACTTGCCTCGCCTTTAAGTGCTTTGGCCACATCCACCATGCCATGTCCATACGCGTTGGCTTTGACGACAGCCATAATAGAGGCAGCCGGCCCTATTTGATCACGGATGATTTTTAGATTCGCGCGGAGGCGGTCGAGGCGTACTTCAACCCAAGCGCGCTGGCTGGATTGTTTCGCGATTTCAACAGCTGCCGGCATGTTCCTGTCTTCTCTCTTCTGCTTCGGAAAGCCGGAAATAAAGGGGGATTAGATCCGCGGGAGTTTCGAGTTTTGAAAATTTTGTCTGATCGGTTAAGAAGTTTGAGATCATGGAAGAAGCTTTAGGATACCATGATTCGCGGCCTAAAAAACGGACATTTTTTGAAAAAGTTTCTTTTTCTATCGCCGGCTGATATTTTTCAAGCGCATCGCCGGTGAGCGTGACGCCGGCCGGAAGTTTTTTTAAAAGATCGGGAAGATTAAGCGTTTCAGCGTCGGTTTTAGGATTCCATCCCGAGGCTGATTTCTCATAAAAGCGCGTATAAACTTTTTCGCGGTAGGCATTGAGGCAAACGGCCAACAGACTTTTTTCAGGCAGCGCGATAGCGTCCGCGATCATATCTAAACTTAAAGCGCCAAAAACATTTTTTTTCGAGCAGGCTAAAAACCCCTTGAGCGTCGCGAAGCCGATGCGAAGCCCTGTAAATGATCCCGGGCCTCTTCCTATTAAATAAGTATCGATATCATTAATCGTAAGACTGTTTTGCTTGAGCAGGGAATCAACAACGGTCAGAAGGTTCTCAGAATGCTTCATAAATCCGTCAATGGCGGATTCAGTGACAGGGCGGCCGCCGGATTTGACAGCTACACTTAGAACAGGGCTCGAGGTTTCAAGGGCCAGGATATTCGACATGGGAGGCCTATTCTATCCAGATTTTATTGAATAGCAACCCT
>CAZEFF010000059.1:0-14683 GCA_964511315.1 uncultured bacterium
TATCAGAATATTCCGGCGCGTTGGAATTTTTAACCCAAATAACAATGGCATCAATTGAAGTTTCAAGATTTGGGATGGAATCAAGTTTTACATTCGGAGCCGGTGAACTCACAGCCAGCGCGCTTTTCAAACCGTCTTCATACTGCTCAATCATTTTAAGCAGTTCTTCCGCGCTTTTCTCAGAAACCGGTTTAGTCATGAGTTCGTCAATTTTATTTTGCACAATTCCAGGATCAAGGATTGGGGCTTCTTTTTTTCTCGCCGGCTCATACGCCAGCAGCGAAGGCGGCGTAAAACCCTCCGGCTGCTCATAATAATTCCGGAGGAGCTCAATCATATAACGCCGCGCGTCTTCCATTTTTGTTTTTTGGAAAGGCTTGGCAGGGTTTTTAGGAAGCGCTTTTAAAAGCGCCAGATTCAATTCGGTTAAAAAGACCGCTTTTTGTTCCGGCCTATGGAGAAGCGCCTCCATTCGCTTAATTTTGGGGACAGCCGCCGTCAAAACAGGCTCAGAAAACTCAATTCTTTTTAAATAGTCAGAAATATCTGAATCCGAAATCAGCCAGTTCCCATCTCGCAAAAATACAAAACCAAGCGCGATCAGCCCCTTGTAAGCGCCCTGTTTATATAGCGGAAGAAGCTTGCCGGTAAATTTTGAGAAGACCTGGCCCCGCTGATAAGGCCCTTTCGCTCCTGAAAAATCCTCAATCTCAAAAGCGCCAAAAACCTCAACGGTCTCTTTCCATTGCGCATTTTTTTTGCGGAATTCCTTTTCGGTATTCGAATCTTGCGGTTCTCTCACGTATTTGCCATCCGCATTGTCACGTTCGATTGTATTCATAAGATCATGGCGTATCGCGGCTCTCTCATCGGGTGTTCTTCCCATAACTTCGGAAAGCCGCCCACTCCCTTCTTTGGAATAAAAGCTATAACTCAAGAACGCGGTTTGAAAATGCCAATTCGAAAAGCTTGTCATAAACAGGCATTTTTTTACTCCAGCCATCGCCTTTGCTGAACGTAAACTCTTGCAGGGATAACTCATCCATTTCTTCGAGACTGGAAAAATCCGGATAATCCGAGGGACTTGTTTTGGAGTAATCAATTTTAGGCACGGGGTCTTTTAACACGGCCACCAAAAGTTCATTGAAGGGTTTCTTCTCTGCTTTGTTCGGGACAGCTGAGCGGAAACGGATTTTCAAAAGAGGAAGCCCGCTGGCGTGCTTGATCACTGAAATCGAATCGACGTGATGATTTTTAATTAAGGAGATAAAGTCCGGCCACGAGCGCATATACGGCTCAAGTCCCGCTTGGAGCCCGGCGGAAATAAACCGCAAAGGATTTTTTGAATCTTCAATTTGCTTTTTCGAAATGCCCGAATCCCCTAAAAACTTACTTTCAATGTTATACCGCTGAAAGTAAGCATTGATTTCTTCGGTGTATTCCGGCCAATTCTCAATTTCATCAACAGATTTTTCCTTCCGGCGGATATCAACCGCACTATCGTTCGCATCAAGGCCCGCAAGATAACGGTTTGCCGCACCGGCTGTTTCTTTTAAGGTGAGAACGGTAAAATTTTGGCCAAGCAAATTGACTGTGGGGCGCATCATGGTAATCATCCGGGCGATATTACTTTCCTCATCAATGTCCTGGCCAAGATTTGAAAACAGCTTGAGGAGCGTGATCCCCAAACCGCGGGCAGCCTTGTCAGAGGTCAGGGATAGCCGGTTAATTTGCGCCAGCAGCTCCCGGAAATCCTGATCAAGTTTTATTGTTCTCGCGGTTCTTCTCTTCTTTATTTCCGCTTCATCCTCCGCCCGCGCTTCGGAACGCGCGGAAATAAGAGCTTCCATCCGCTCGCCTAAGTCAGTGATCTCGTAGGTATTGGCTATGCCGGTTTTCCCTTTAATTTTCTTAAGCATGAATCCCTGCTTGGCAAGATTGTCAAACGCCGCGCGCAGGTCGCCTTTCCTTTTGGCCAATTTTTCATAGAGATCAATGCGGGTGGGGTTGTCCCGGAATAGCGGAAATAAAACAAAATCCTTCAAGATCCATTCTTCCAGTTCAGACAAATTATAGAATTTTTGATCCAGCTTCCGCAGTTTAGACGCGGGTTCAGCCTGCCCATTTTGATCGTCCGCTTTTTTTCCGCCGCCGCGCGGTTTGAGCCGCCGGATTAACTTTCCGTTTTCATTTAGAAATTTATAAATCGGGGTGTCATCTGTAAGCGCTTCATCCAGCTTCAAAACAAATTCACGCGTTTTTTCATTGGTTATGATCTCTTTTTGATCAAACATTGAAATAATGAATTCGAGAGCTTCCAATGCCAACGGCCTATTGCGGGAAGATTCAAGTCCATTCAAAAAATCTCTTTCACCCTCCGTAAGGCCGGAACTTTCTGTGTTATTCCCTAAAATAATTTTTTCGAGCCCCTGATAAATAGGAACGGTCTGCTCCCTGATTGCCCCCACCGACAAGACGCGTCCTTTATCCGAGCGGATAATCATCCGGTAATTGATCCCGTCCTGTTTTGATTTAAATGTCTCGCGCTCGCCTTTCATAGAAAGCAAGATCGGAGTAAAGTGCTTGGGTCTTTCAGAACCAATTTCATCAAGAAACTCTGAAAAGCTGAACAAGCGGTTAGGTTTTTTCGCGAGCACATCAAAGATCAAGTCTTCATCTTCCACTAAGAAACGCAGCTTTCTGTCGCGCTGAGACCGCGAATAACCATCCCTGACACTATTCTTTTCTGTGACTTCTTCTTCATTGCGAACTTCGGAACGGGAGCGGACAGCGCCAAGGGGCTTGAGCACGGCGTCATGCCGCCGGCGATTCGCCGCGGGCAGCCGGTTAAAATAGCGGGGTGCGTTGATCCATGAAAAAGCCCGCAAAGTCGAAACGGCCAAAGGCGCCGAAGGCAGCTTGCCCATCATCACATCCTGGTAAGCATGTTCGGATTCAATAACTGACAAATGAGGCCTGACAACCGCGTATGAAATATTTTTGCGCTTAAGGCTGGAGGTAAAAGCTTCGGTATGGAATCCGCCTGCAATGATCACGGCTTTTTTAATTTTGTTTTTCGCCATGATCCGCGCGGCATTTTCGGCCATAACCCTGTCACGGGATAAGGCCGCCTGATAAAAATGCAGGGCATTTTTTAAGCCCGGTTCATTCAAAACATTTTTTTCCCGGCTTAAGACTTGAAATTCATCCCGGGTAAGCTGGAGCGTAAAGAGTTTTTCAATCAGCAGATTCTTTTTGGTTTGCCGGATGATTTCTTTTTCTTCAGGCTTGCCGGATAAGTGTTCAAGGATCGAATTTTCAAGACGGCGGATTTCTGCCATAAGGGCCTCCGCTTCAAGCTCACTTTCAAGGATCTTGGCCCCTTCCCATAAGCTCAAATTCGGATACTGCTTAAAATCAAACCCTCGGGGAGACATGATTTCGTAGAGCTTTTCCCAAAACGCGCGGCGGGACGCAATTTTAAACCGCTCATTCCACACAGCTTCTTTTTTAAAGAATTCCTTATCTTCCAAAACCCGTAAAAGGGTTTTTCCCGTGTCTCCCTGGGAACGGACCCAATCCGTCAAACGCATCCATTCTTTTTCGCTTTTCTCCGCGCTCAGCTTTTTTTCGCGTCTTTTCAGTTCCGCGACACGGGTCATCATGGGCCATTCGATTTGCGCGCGCGCATCGCGGAAATCAACCCCAATTACCTTCCGCGAGGCATGTTCCAAAACCGGAAGAGCCCGCATCAAATCATCCTGGCGGGCATACCCCATCCACTGTTTATAAAATTCCGCCAACGCGGGATTTAAAACTTTGGCGGCATTTTGACGAAGACGGATCCAATCCCCTTCCAGCCATTTTTGAGACAAGGATTCCGAAGAAACCGTATCTTGATAATTTCGGAGATTTTTAAAATAAAGGGCTGGATTTTCAAGCCCATAGGAGGGCAATTCTTTACCGGCGCGGATAAGCTCTCCCAGAAGAAAATGTTCGGCGCCGCCGATATCCGATTGCGTCAAAAGAGCGTCCGCCAATTCAAGATTCTCAGAATCAATTTTTAAAAGTTTTAGGCGATCCGCCTTAAGATTGCCGATGCCTCCTTCTAAAAATAACGCGTCAAATTTTTCCGTTTCGTGAAGCATCCGAAGCAGTTGGGCGGTATTGCGCTGAGCTTCCGTATGTCCGTGAGCGTCTTGAATCAGCACTAGAGACGGTTTATCTCCGAATTGATCAACGACCGTTCCAAGTTCTGCGGGAAGCTCAAGAGATGGCCGGGATGAAAAAAGAGAGAGCGGCTTCGCGCGCAAAAGCTCATTCGCGGGAGCGGGAGCTTGCGCGGTAACAATTTGCTGGCCGGTAAAAATAAAAACCAAGGCCAGTGCTGTCATTTTTTTGATCCAGCGTTGCTTCATTATATGGGGTATCCCTCGAGAAGAACTCATGAAGATTAAAAGTTTTTAAAAGATACGCTGTAAGCCCCTAAAAATCAAGGCGCTTAAGCATCGTTTTGGAAAGGAATTACTCATTTCCTGAGGAACCTATATCCTACATGATCATGCTATAAATTGATCAGTTTTAAAATGAAAAGGGGGCACGGTTTTGAACCGATGCCCCCTTCATTCCCCGATACTTCTCTGGTTTTTAACTAAACTGCAATTTGCGCGCGAATCTTTTCGAACTTCGCTTCGCCAATTCCTTGGACATTGCGCAAGTCCTCAAGCTTTGCAAAATTGCCATGCGCGGCCCGGTAATCCAGGATACGCTTAGCAATCACCGGCCCGATGCCTCGGACCGTCTGCAGCTCTTCAGATCCGGCCTGGTTGATATTGACCACCTTGGCCGTTTTCGCATCTACCTGGACTTGAGCCTTCTCAGCCGCATAAACCCGTTCGGCCTGAATGACTGAAGCTCCTGAGAGAAGCAAGGATGCGACCATAAAAGTCGCAAGTGTGTTATTTTTCAATAAGTTACGCATTGTTAATTGGTAACTCCTTTCGTTGAGATGTGAGAAGATTACCCGAAATATTATTATTTGTCAATATTAATTTTACTAATGATTATAACTTTCATATTCTGCATATTGAAATTGACAATCATCATGAATCCAGTAGAATTCACCCATGCTTAAAAATCTTGGCCAAAAAATCCGCGCGCTCCGCAAGCAAAAGGGCCTGACCCTGGTAGAAATCTCTGAAAAAACAGGGATTGCCCAGGCGACACTCTCCCGTATTGAAACCGGCACCATGATTGGTACGGTGGAAAGCCATGAAAAAATCGCGGAAACTTTGGGCGTCGGTCTGCCGGAACTTTACAGCGGCGTTGACGGACGTTATGAACAGCTCTCGCATCAGACTAAAGAAGGCGAACGGAAAGTCACGCATCACGGAAAAAACTCTCAGATCGAACTCCTGACTTCTGAAAGCTCCAAGAAAAAAATCACCCCCCTGCTCATCACGCTTCAAGGTGAAAGCCAAACTTCGAAAGAGCATCAGGAACGCGGCGTTGAAAAATTTCTTTATGTTTTGGATGGAGAGATCAAAGCCTGCGTGGACAAAGAAACTTTCGCGCTTAAATCCGGCGAGACTCTGTATTTTGACGCTTCCCTGCCGCATCAATACATCAACGAAAAATCAAAGCCCGCGAAAATCCTGCTCGCGGTTTCCCCTTCTAAAATTTAGTTTTATTTATTTCCCGCTGAGAAAAGAATGAATCAGCGGCCCCTTTTCGCTCATCTCCAAAGTGACTGCGCCTCTTTCCACAGGATCCCAATATAAAATATCCTTTTCCCGGAGAATGGCTCTATTTTCTTCAGGCATCGCGGGAGCAATGAATACTTCAGGATCAAGATTTTCAAGTAACCCGTTAAAAAGAGGCCCAGTCCGCGCTGACGGCGTAATCACATAATCGTAACTCACCCGTTCCGGCAAAGTCTTGCTGAGAATCCATTGCATCACCCATTCATTTAAGTCCGGAAGAAAAAGAATTTTTATATCATCATAGCGGATCGTAAGAATCATCTGCCCGCGGATAATACGCTCGGTACAGATCGACGACTTTAGATACCTCACGCAATCTCCTTCTCTCATCCTATACGCCTCCGGAAAGATCTCATAAGACGCGTCCTTGGGAACCATTAAATACTCCCATTTAAAATTACGCTTTAGCGTTTCCAAACCGCCTAGATGTTTTTTCATCATATCCGTCAAAATCAGCCCTTTAAAATGTTTCGCGCTCTTAGCCCTAAAATAAGGAGTCAAAATCCATTCCGCTTGATTTGATGGAAAACTGCGCCCCGTATTGAGAAGCCAATGCCCGCCTTCGCCTAGGTCTAAATGCATCATTTCATTTTTACCCGCTGAAAAAACTGTCAGGGAAAAAGATTTCGGCGTCTCCGGAATGAAAAATGACGCGAAACAAATCACCCATAATCCCGCGCAAACCAGCGCGAGCTTTTGATAACGCCTATGCTTGCTCCACCCAGGCTTTGTAACCGCCCACAAACACGCGCCAAGGAAAAAATAATACGCGGCCATCTGCCACGCGGCAGGCCGGAGCAAAAAAAGACACCCCCAGTCAAATTGGGCCCAAAAATGAATCCATTTTAAACCCAATTTCGTAAAAAAATCTGCTGTGCCCGCGCCCGCGCTGCCCAAAACCGGCACGCCCCCGACAAAAAGGGCGGCAAAAACGCCCAAAAGCGCGAAATGGAAAAGAGGGATCGCCAAAATATTCGCGAGCAACCCGGTTAAGGATAAAACATTAAAATAATAAAGCACCACCGGAAGAGTTCCCGCGAACGCCGCCAAACTTTCCCAAAAACCCTCCAATTTAAAACTGCCTGAAACCGGCCCCGCGGAATGCGCGGGCTTTATTTTTGAAAAAGCCATGAGAGAAAATACCGATAGAAATGAAAGCTGAAATGAAACATTCAAAAGGTTCCGGGTATCCAGCACAAGCATCACAAAATAGGCCAGAAAAAACAGATTCAGGGAATGTTTCTCGCGGTTTAAAATGACGGCAGCAAAGGCTGCCCCGGCCATCCAGCCTGCCCGCTGAACCGGCAGTCCATTTCCTGAAATCATCACATAAATAAGGGTTACGATGAGCCCGGCTGCCGCGGCGTGCGCTTGAGTCATACCGCTCACCAAGAGAAGCAAATAGACCGTCCCTGCCACAAGAACAATATTGAGCCCGCTAATTGCTAAAAGATGGGATGTTCCCGTCTTCACAAAATCATCTCTCATTTCAGGGTTGATATCTTTGCGTGTCCCTGTCACAAGAGCCTTCAGGATTCCGGCGGTTTCAGGTTTAAACATAGTATCAATTCTTTTTTCAATTCGATCCTGAAAATCGGCAAGTCCGCGCCTAAAAATGGGAACTTCCTTAGACTGAATGATCGTCAGCGAATTTCTTCCAAAACTCTTCACAACCGCGTAAATATCCTGACGCGCGAGGTATTTCTGATAATCAAATTCACCTGGATTCAAAGCGGGTTTAGGCCTTTCGATTTCACCGAAAATTTCAACGCGGTCGCCGAACTTTGGAATCACGCGGCTTTGAAATAGAAATACCTGCGCGTCGCCTCTAACTTCCTGCGACGCATAAGAACCTTCCCGGCCTTCTTCAATCCATCGGGCACTTAAAACAAAGGACACCATGACTTTCCGGCCGCGCTCTTTAATCTGCGGGCGCGTTTTGACAATCCCCTGAATTTTTCCTTTGAGACCCGCGTAATTTTCAACCGCGTGTTCTGGGCGGCGGTGATCCAAACGGAACGCAAGTCCGCCTAAAGCGGTCACGGCCAAAAGAAAGAGCGGCAAATAGACTCTCCGGCCTCTAAAAGCGAAAACAAAAGGAATCGTGAAAAGAAATGCCCCCGCAAAATAAACCGGCTGAATGGGGGTAAACATCCCGGCCAAAATTCCCGCGGTCCAGCCCAGCGCGAGCCAAAAGAAAGTTAATCTCATTTCAAAAAATTCCCCACTGGAGGATAAGCTTCAAAAAAAGCAGGAGGAGAAATCCGCATAACAAATTTTGCTGATAGCGATTCAGATGAGTCATTTGTTTATATTAATATTAAATATGATTATTATGGAAGTTACGCGCAAAAAAATTCCCGGGTTTTTAGGCCCGGGAAATTTCAAATTATTTTAATTCAAAACTGACAGGAACTTGAATACAGGAAACAACGCCTTTTCCATTTTTCATCGCGGGCTGAAATTTCCAGCTTTTCACCGCTTTTAACGCCGCTTTATCTAAAATATTTTTGCCCGAGGATTTCATGACCATTGTACGGCCCACTTCGCCGCTTGGCAGAATCTCAAGAGCGAGAGTTGTCATGCCCTGCCATCCCTGGCGGACAGCCCAAGCCGGATACTCGACCGATTTCGCGTGTGAAGTTAAATAAGGAAGCGAAGCGCCGTCATCATATCCTTCGGTAAAAACTTTTCCCGGGTTAACCTGAAGCTCGCCATTGCCAAGCACGGTCAGACCGAAAACATCGGAAGCATTTTGTCCCGAAGTCATCATTGGCTCTGCAGCTCTTTCCTGAGCTGGAGCGGCTGAAGAGAACACGAATAATGCGGCAAATGTAAGTGTAAGAATAGAAAGCTTTTTCTTCATTTTGAATCTCCTTTAGTACGTGGTCAGGTGCGTATTAGAATCTAAATTAAGGTTCGCGTCAAGACTGTTGTTTTTCTCCGGAAGGGCCCCTCACCTCGTGAATGTACTTCCACTCCACCATATCTCCTGGTTTAAGCTCTTTGGTTCTTGGATTAAAATTCTTGGAACCGTTCAAAAGGCATATCCACCAATTGCTATTTGCCGGCTCAGTCTTGATTCCATCAATAGCCCCAACTTCTCTTAAACTGCAGCAGAATTTACCCGACTGAATCGGAAACACTTGAGCCACCGCGTCTTTTGCCGTACTTCCTCTCTCAACCTCAAGGGGCTGATCATAAGCGGGTTTCCCGGCAGGCCCAAAATCAACCTTCAGCTGGATATTGAATGTTTTGGGTTTGCGTCCCATCGCATAAGTGTCCTGAGATGAGACAATCAGAACTGAAATGACCGCCAGACCAAAAATTGATTTATGTAAAAAGTTTTTCACGGGGTGAAACTCCTAAGGTTGTTTTGAGACAGCTTAGATCAAGGTGACTTGTCATTAAATCCGCCAAACGCTGGTACTGTGCTTCTTTCAGTTCAGCGGCCGAAAGAGAGGCTTTATCCTTCCATTCTTTTCCTCGGGAAACTGCCAGTGCCCGCAAAAAGGCCCCGCGGAACTCTCCCGAATCAAAAAGGCCGTGGTAATAAGTCCCCAAAATACGGCCGCTCGGATGGATCATAAAGAGATCCGCCGAGGGCTCTTGCGCCCGGCCCATATGAATTTCATAAACATCCGCAGGAGCAGAAATCCGCTCTCCGAAAATAGTTTGGGCAACGGTTATTTTCTTCTGACTCAAAATTTTTTCTTCTAAAAATTCTGTCGTGAAATCAAAAAATCCGAACCCGTTATGCGCGCTGAATATCGACTCTGCTCCCCGCGAATCCAATATTTTTTTGCCCAGCATTTGAAATCCGCCGCAGACGCCCATAAGCGCTCCGCCGGAAAGAACATATTCGCAAATACGGTTTTTGATTCCGCTTTGTTCAAGATACCGGAGATCCGCAATCGTTGATTTCGTTCCGGGCAATATCACAAGATCCGGGTTTCCCAATTCGCGGGCGTCACGAAGGTACCGAAGCCGGACATTGGGTTCATGCTTAAAAACTTCAAAATCGGTAAAGTTCGACATGTGAGGGAGCAGCACCACCGCGATTTCGAGCTGAAAATTATCCCCCAGGGGATAATTCTTATCCTCAACCGTCACGGCATCTTCTTCGTCGAGCCGGAGCTCGCGGTCAAAGGGAAGCACACCCCAGATTTTCTTTCCGGATTTCGCTTCGATAAATTTCACGCCATCATCAAAAAGCGTGCGGTCACCGCGGAACTTATTGACGATAAAACCGTCAATCCGCGCGCGTTCCGGCGCTGTGAGCAAATCAAGGGTTCCAAGCAGTGAGGCAAAGATGCCGCCGCGGTCAATATCTCCAGCCAGAACACAGCGGGCATCCGCCATTTCCGCCATTTTCATATTTACTAAGTCACGGTCTTTGAGATTTACTTCCGCGGGACTTCCGGCACCTTCCAAAACGATAATGTCATACCGCGAGGCAAGTCTTTCGTAAGATTCATGGACCGCCGCGGCCAATTTATCTTTCAGCGAAAAATAGTCGCGCGCGTTAAAATGGCCAATGGCTTTTCCCTGCACCACTGCCTGAGAAAAATTATCCGCGGCGGGTTTCAAAAGAATGGGGTTCATGTCCGTGTGCGGCTGAACACGCGCGCATTCCGCCTGCACCACCTGAGCGCGGCCCATTTCTCCGCCTTCGGCCGTCACATACGAATTATTCGACATGTTTTGAGCTTTAAACGGCGCGACTTTATATCCCCAATTTGAAAGAACTCGGCAGAATCCTGACGCAATGAGCGACTTGCCCACACCCGAACCTGTCCCGAGAACCATCAAAGCTTTAGCGCGTTTCATATCATTCAAATTGCCAGCGTGATCCCAGGATAAGTTCACGGGGGGCTCCTGGGTCCACAAAAGTATAGGTGCCGGCGGGATAAATGGCCGTTCCAAATGAAGTAGCGTTCACCGCGCGGGAATAGTAATGCTCATCAAAGAGATTATTAATTTTGAAATAAATTTCTTTTTCGCGCCAGTTATATGAAGCCTTGAAATTGAAAACCGCGTACGGCTTGATGTAATGACCGGCCCCGCCGGTCGCATTTAGTGTTGCCTGACTGGCGCTTTGATACGAACCTGGATGTTGGCGGCCCGTAAAAATTCCGTCGAGTCCAAATTTGAATCCGTCAAACGGTTCCCCAAGACGTTTAAGCGGCTGGACTTCTCCGCCAAGCGTAAAGCGGTCTTCAGGAATTTGCCCTAGCGTACGTCCATCCACCGGAGATCCCGTCGAACTTGTCTCACGCACATATGCAATTAGCCACGCGTAACTTCCGTACAAATGAAGTTCTTGGATTGGATTTAAATCCAGTCTTTCTTCAATGCCGTAGCGGCGCGTACGGCCAATGTTAATATTTTGTCCGAAGGGCGTCGTCGCGGTTATGACATTTGAATCAAAAATAATTTCATCTTTGGTATCGATCAAAAAGAAACTCGTCTTATTTTGCGCAACGTCTTTATAACGTAAACGCGTTCCCACTTCATAGCTATCCGCGCGTTCTGGACTCAGTCCAGTCGCGATGGCCCCGGAAAACGGCACGAGATCATCAATCGTCGGCGTGCGGTAGCCTTGTGAATAATTGAAAAATAAGTCCACCGGATCGACGGGTTTGACTGTGACCCCCGTTGAAAGCGTCGAGCTGTTCCAGCGGCGGCTGATATCATTCGCGGGATTTAAATTATCTTCCGCGCTAATCCAGTTAAAATCATGCCGCATTCCAAAATAAGGAATGACCTTGTCAAAAAATTTGAGGGTCTCACGCCAAAAAATCGCGAAATCGTCCGCCTGCGCGACGCGGTCTGTTTCCGTAGCGGTATTGGAAAGCGAACCCCGGAACCAGTCCCGCTGAACTGAATGCGCGCCGCCGTGACGATATTCCGTTCCAAAAAGCGTTTCGTTCCCAACTTCTTTCCACTGATCATCATATTGAACCTGCCAGGTGAAATCAGAATCGCGGGACTTTGATTCCACGAGGTTTGTATCGGGATTAAAACCGTCCGGAAAATCCGTAAAGGTTCCGAATGTTGTAAAAAAATCATTGCGCTGAAGACGCCAGCTGCCGAGCGCGGATGTTGTAATATGATTGTCCCAGAGCTTCTTCATGCCATTCACGCTGACGATTGTATTTTCATATTGATGTCCGTCGAGAGGCTTATTGGTTCTTTCCGAATCATTCTGAAATTGCTGAAAGGTCAGCTCTCCCGGATTATGAATTGATTCCGCGAGATGCTTAACTCCCACCTCGATTTTCCCCTGTTCTTCCGGAAGCTCATAACCGGTTTTAATATCAAAGTTGGTAATGCGGTAATCACCGTTACCTCGGAATCCTTCGCCCTCGCTGACATTGCGCCCCCCATCAAAGTAATAAAAATATTTTCCTCCGATCGGAGTCACCTTATCCTGAAGCGTTCCGCTGAAACCTTGGTGAAAACGCAGCCCCTTAAAACTTGAGATTTCAAGCCCTCCAAAGAGCCGCAGCGGCTTTTCACTCGGCCGCCCGCTTGTGATATTCACCACACCGCCGAAACCTCCCGATCCGTAAATCGGTGAAGATGAGCCGCGCTGAATTTGAATCGATTCTAAATCATTCATCGCAATTAACGGATAGGTCATGCCGTTCCCGTCAACTTCATTCAGCCGCACACCGTCCATAACAAAAGTTACGTCTCCGGGGCCCGCGAAACCGCGCATGCTGAAAGTTGTGTCTAAACGGTTGCCAACAGCATCATAAAGGACAATGCCCTCTTCATCTTGGACTGCCTCCTGAAACGTGAGAGGCTTGGACCATTGCAGCTCTTTTTTTGTTTTGAGCGAAATATTAGCCGGCACATCGCGAAGCGGTGATTGATTATCAGGAAGGCGTGAAGCAATCACTTTAACTTTCAGTCCGGAATCCATTTCGTTGATTTTTTCGGCAGGCTTTTCCCCCTTAATAAAATCAAGAATAGTTGAACCCAAATCCTTTTCAGGCGCGGAAGTATTTTCTAAATCTTCTTTTGAAACCGCCGCAACTGGCGCTGGAGTTTTCTGATCATCCTTTGCCCACGCGGCTTGAGAAAAAATGACGCGGAAAAAGAGGGGCAAAAGAAAAGATAACTTGCAGATTAGGTTGTAACGGAATAGCTCGTTCCGCATGAAACACTCCTTACTCCAGAGATAGAGAAGGCAAGCGTACGGAAAGTACAAGAACTGGCTCTCTGCTCGGAGATTATTGTTGGTTCCAGGTAGGTCTTCTGACTGGTAAGCTGGCCTACTACTTATCCTTATGGATAAGTACGCCTCCGTGCCGCAGATTTTGAATTCTGCGTACGGCTGCGTCGCGAGCCTTCCCGCTCCGCGCATTCGCGGAACAGTGGCTTTTTCGCTTTCGTTCTTACCTACAGCGGCGGCACCGTGGAGCTATCTGCGGATTGTACGCAAATACTCACTTCCCTATTAAGTCACGAATCAATGATTCGCGGCACCTGAAAAATTGAAAGATCGGAAAAGTGTTCGGTATTATAAGAGGGAGAAAAAGGATGTCAACTTCTTTAAAAAGCTCGAAGATAGAAGGTAGAGGATCGAAGGAAAATCATTGGCTTTTTCCTTCCAGCTTCCACCCTCAACCTTCGACCTTTACGGTTATAATTTCGCACCGCTGAATCAATCCATCTTGAACCCAGGCCGAAAACCATTGAGCAATCGGAAGGGCTTCATCGGCCTCGGATTCAGCCAGCGTTTCACAAGCTTCCCCAAGAGACCGGCCGCGCAGTAATTCTGCAAGCAATCGGAATTGCGTTTCATCTAAAATTTCCGTTCTTACCTTCACGCCTTGCCGGGCAACTAAAACCCGCTGAGGTTTTTTAAATTGTTCCGGCCGAACCTGACCAGCCGAATCCTTGCGCGCTTTCCATAAATCCAAAATACTCCATTCTGATTCGAGCAAACTCACTGACGGTTGAAAAATAAGCTTCGCGTTTTCCCACGCTTCAAGAGGAATCCCCGCGAGCTGCGATTGATTAAACGGCTCGTCATCAAACGCGTGGAAAGCTGAGGAAACTTGCCATTCAAGTCTGGCTAAATCAAAAAGAAAGGGATGTGTTTTCAAAATCGCTTGATTTTTTAAGAACTCGGAAAAATGTTGTCCAGTATGCGTAAGGTTGTAATAGCGCGAAGGATACTTTTCCGTATATTCTTTCGCCAGCGCCGCAAACGCTTCAAAGCCCAGAATATTCTGAGACGCAGGATAAGCTTCCGCCAGCGCGTCATGAAGACGCACACCGTAACCTTCCGCGTAAACCAATATCCGCTGAACGCCCGGCACACCATTTTGCGCGTTCAAAGCGTTCTCGAGTGATCCTTCAAATACCGTTTTAGGCTTGGGAAGAATCTTTGATTTCATCCAGCGCTGCAAATCACGGAGAGAAGGACTTATCCCCTCACCCCGCCCTCTCCCCAAGGGAGAGGGGACGTCGTTTGCCGACAAAGAATTTCCTCTCCCCTTTTGAAGGGGAGAGGATAAAGGTGAGGGGATGGAGTTTGCTGTTTCTTCCGCGCAAATTTTCCGTGCCGTATCCACTTCCTTTTGAAGCCGGTCAAATTCCGGCAAATCCTCGTCCCACTCAATTAAGGCGGGAACGTTTCCATAACGGCGCAAAGCTTGCCGGTAAAGCTGCCAAACAGGTTGAATCACGGGCTTGCTATGGGTATCAAATAAATAAGTCCCCATATCCGTGTGTCCTGCCAGATGGAACTGTCCAACGCATTCGGCGGGAATAGCCTCTAAATATTCAAGGGGATCAAACTGATGATTCACAGAGTTCACGTAAATATTATTGATATCGAGCAAAATTCCGCACCCTGAACGCCGCGCGATTTCGGCAATAAATTCCCACTCTTTCATTTCAGA
>CAZEFF010000060.1:0-4656 GCA_964511315.1 uncultured bacterium
GTAGACCATTAACTATAAAACTTACTAATGACATTGAAAAAGTTTTTAATCATGAGTATGGTTTAATCAATACAACAAAAAACAAAATGCTCTCCTAGGGCCGGAATCGGGGGAAGTCCAGGTGCAAACCTGGCAGATTCCGGCCTCCTTCCTTTATAGAATTCTTTCTGATATATTAAGCGCCTATGAAAATGATTCGATTTCAAATTTTGCCGATTTTTCTGGCCCTTTTGATGCTCTTTACCGCGGGCTGCCGCGAGTGGGATCAGCTATCCGTTGAAGAGCAAAAGACGCTCGATAATATCCTCGCGCATTGGAAGACATGGGTTCCTGACCGTGAAAAAGCCGGTAACGCGCCGATGATTTCCGTGGAGGAGCTCTATACAGGGCTTGGTTTGAAAGAGCAAATATTTTTAGACCGTCTGCGCGCGATTAATCCCCGCAAAGATTATGGTTTTCATGGGCCTTATCTGGGCAATAACGCCGAAGGCATTCATTTCATTAAAATTGAAGATCAGACTTACACG
Organism: uncultured bacterium; assembly: GCA_964511315.1. Lineage (GTDB taxonomy): Bacteria > Omnitrophota > Omnitrophia > Omnitrophales > Aquincolibacteriaceae > CAZEFF01. Next base: position 528 of record CAZEFF010000060.1, read on the forward strand.
AAGAATGGCGAAACAAAAACGCTTAATCCTCAGTATCTTCCGGATTATGTTTATGCCGCCTACATCAAAATGATGGAAGCCATGCAGAAAGACATCGGCAAGCGGCTGCTCGTGGAGTCGGGTTACCGGGCCGCGGGCTATCAGATTTATACTTTTCTTTTCTACACGCCGAAGCATCACTATTCGCTCAAAGAAACCGCGGAATGGGTGGCTTTGCCCGGATACAGCGAACATGGCGCGCCTCAGAAGCAGGCTATTGATTTTATCAATCAAGAGGGGATTAACGGTGAAGATAATGTTGAAGAGTTTGAGAGACTTCCTGAGTATGCCTGGCTTCAGCAGCATGCCGGAGAATTTGGTTTTGAGCTTTCTTATCCCCGCGGAATTTCTTACGTTACTTTTGAGCCCTGGCATTGGCATTACAAACAACCGCAAAAATAGAGGGCGCTTTGTTTCTTGCCTTTGACCAACGGGTACTCTAAAATCCTCCCTTATGAAGTTTATTCCTTTAGAAATCCCGGATGTCATTTTGATTGAATCGAAAGTTAATCAGGATCCACGGGGTTATTTTTATGAAAGTTACCGCAAAGATATTTTTACGTTGAATGGAATCAAGGATGACTTCGTCCAAGACAACTATAGCCGGTCTTCACGGGGAGTTTTGCGCGGACTTCATTATCAAATAGATCCAAGAGCTCAAGGAAAGCTTGTGACAGTTCTTGAAGGAAAGGTCCTTGATGTTGCCGTTGATCTTCGTCAGGAATCTAGGACGTTCGGCAAATGGGTGTCTTGCGTGCTGACATCTCAAAAAAAGCAGTCCCTTTATGTCCCCAAAGGCTTTGCGCACGGCATTTGTGTTTTAGAAGATAATACCGAATTTTTTTATAAAGTTTCCGATTTTTATTCGCCCCAGCATGAACGGGGCATTATTTGGAGCGATCCTGATTTGGCGATTGCTTGGCCGAAGCTGGACATCCCTTATATTCTTTCGGATAAAGATCAGAAGTACCCCAGGCTTAAAGAAGTTTTTAACTGATAACAGGGAGGATGCAATGAAGAAGTTTTTTGGTTTTTTAATTGTCGCGGTCATCTTTTTGCTTGTGTTCGTACTGCTCTGGAAAGACTGGATTTTGAAAACGGCCATTAGCACCGGTGTGACGACAGTAACTGGTTTTGAAACTCAAATTGATAACCTTAAATTTCAGGTTCCCTCCACAATTCATATTCAGGGTCTAAAAATTCAAAATCCAAAAGGGAGAGGTTTTGAAAAAGAGATCTTTGTAAATATGCCGGAAATCTTTATTGACCTTTCAATTCAGGAGCTTTTAAAAAAGGAAAGCATTCATCTCCGGGAAGTGCGTTTAAATCTCTCCGAAGTGAATATCGAGAAAACGAAAGATGGAGTTTCAAATGTCAGCCTGCTGACTTCAGTGGCTAATCATCAGGGAACCGCGCCTGCTAAACCGGCGCCTCAGCCAACTTCGCAAACAGCGGCTTTGCCTTTTATACTCGACAAGCTTGTGCTGACAATCCGTAACGTCAGTTACTATGATCCCACAACCGTTGTTCCTCAGAATTTGAATGTGGATATTAAAGTCGATCAGCAGGTTTTTGAAAATATTACCGATCCAAAAGTGCTTGTGAGTTTGGTGCTGATGAAAATTGTGCAGGGCACCACGTTCGGCAATATGCTTGGGCTCGGGCAAGACTTTTTTAACAGCACTCTCAAGGGCGGAATTCAATCTGGGGAAAAGCTGGTCAGCCAAACTGCCGGAGTTTTAAAAAATCAGGCAAGCGCGTTGGCTGAAAAAACAAAGGTGCTGGCGGATTCAAAGGTCACGGAGACTTTGGGCGGCGCGGCGGGTGCCACAACGGAAAAACTTACGGGTCTTTTTGGGAAAGTCGGATCGACCCTTAAGGATGCAGGAGCAAAAGCGCAGGACACTGTTACTGGCGCGGACTCTGAAGCCCCTGCAGCCGCGGAAACGGCAGCGGTTCAATAACTTCTATTTGCGGATAAAAGGACGGGCCCTTCGGCGGCCCGTCCCTTTTATTTTATGCCCCGAAAAATAAATATTGCGGTGAAAGCAAGCGCCAAGCTAGAGCGCGTCGAGAAAATCGATGAGGCGCACTTTCGTATTTGGGTAAAAGCCCCAGCGGCTGAAGGCCGGGCGAACGAATCTGTGATCAGAGTTCTCGCTGAATATTTTGGTATTCCCAAATCGAGGCTCGAATTGACTCAGGGATTTAAATCGAAGAATAAGGTCGTTCAGGTCAGCTAAGGCCGATTTTAATCCGCTCGATACCTTCCGCGAAAATTGATTTTTCTGTCAGCAAGCTCACCACAAGGCAATTTCTTTCCATATCAAATAAATAGCCTGGATGCGTAAACACTTCCTTTTGGCGCAGCAGCTTGACCGCAGCTGTTTCGTCAGTTAAATGTTCCGGCAAAAGGATAACCGCGTACCAGCCGCCTTCCACTTCAGGAATTTGATCCGGAAATATTTTTTTTAGCTGATTAAGATTTGCCGCCGCGCGCCCGCTGATTTCTTCAAGAATTGTTTTATGACGCTTCATCCATTCCGGCAAGGCGTTTTGAGCGGGGGCCGATGCGGATAAATAGGTATCGTTGATAATTTCCAGGCGGCGGAGGGCTTCATCGCGCATCCTTGCGGGGCCGCTAACGACAATCCAGGAAAGTTTCATTTGCGGAAGACCAAGAACTTTTGAAATTCCGCTTAAGGTGAAAGTGAGAACCTTATCATAGCCGGCGAAAGTCGGTGCTTTGCCGGCTGTGCCGGATTGATCAAAATCAAAGAACACTTCATCGACGATTAATGCGGCATTTTGTTCCTCCGCGAGCGCGGAGAGTTTTTCTCTTTCTGATAACTTGACGTAATTTCCGGTGGGATTGTTGGGATGAACTAAAATGACGGCTTTTGTGCCTGCGGGCAGATTTGAAAATTGATTGGACCAGCTTTTGTCTAAAATAACCGGATACCGGGGCAGCTGGATGTCGCTTAGCGTGGCTAAATAGTCGAGGAGCGGATAACTGGGGGAAGGCGCTTGAATGGAATCGCCCGGATCCGTGAGAAGTTTAAAGACCGAAGAGTAAGCCTCGCTGGTATTGGCGGTTAAAATTATTTGCTCAGGTGAAATCCGTACTCCTTTTTGGGCGTAATAACCGCAAACAGCTTCGCGAGCGCGCGGAATTCCGTGAGAGTCGGGGAGGTAAGAAAGATTTTTCGGATTGAGAAAAGTTTTTAAGAGGTCTTGGTTTAAATAGTTGAAACCCGCGTGAGTTGGATTTGAGATTGTGAGATCTAAAATCTTTTTGCCGCATTTTTTCGCTTCGGCAAAAGCCTCCGCGAGCGGATTTGGGGCAGATTCCCAGTTTGTGCGTTTAGAGAATGAGCGCATAAAATTGTTAGAAGGCGGGTCTAAAAAGCATGGAGGATTATATCATTTGAAGAGAAGAAAAGATTGCCGCTAAATTAAAGTAATGTTTTCTACATTAATGTCGATGGGTTTTATTAGTGGCCGGCCGCTTCTTAGGCATACCGCCGTAAGAAAAGTTGGCACGGCTTTTGATAATCTTTGTATATAGACTGGAGGATCACCTATGAAGCTCCTGACTCAAGACAAAGATGTTGAAGTGCTCGAAAGTGAAAAGATGTATGATTTGCTGCAATTCCGCCGGGCGGTTGTTGAAGAACGCTATGAAGTCTGCGGGTTCTGGATGCTGCAGGCGCGGAAAAACGGTGCCACCCGCACTGAAATTAACTGGCATATTAGCTTAGCCCTATCCGGTGCCGCGTTAAATTAAAGCTGTAATCTTGAGTTAAAAAATCTCTACTACGGTATTTGTCTCCCTGAGTCCCTTCCGCCCCCTTCCGTTAGGCGTTTTTCTCTCTTCTTTATTTTTAGCGTTGTTTTAGGTAGAATGTGCCCTCTTGTGCCCAGCAGCGTATGGGCATAAAAAGTTTCTTGTTAGATAGTGCATAAGTTCTTTGTCAGTTTGCTGGTGTAGCTCAGGGGTAGAGCAGCTGTTTTGTAAACAGCGGGTCGGGGGTTCAAATCCCTCCACCAGCTTCGATAAGCTGGTACGCACCGTCAGAACTAAGGAAGT
>CAZEFF010000060.1:4756-14580 GCA_964511315.1 uncultured bacterium
GGATGGCCGACCTGAAGCCCGAAGGGCGGAAGGCGCCAAATCCCTCCACCAGCTTCGATAAGCTGGTACGCACCGTCAGAACTAAGGAAGTTCTGTACGATGCAGCACGAGTCGAGGGATTTGAATGGAGCGAGTTTTTGCAAACGCAAAACAGTTTGCGTTTGCGCGAGCGGATGGCCGACCTGAAGCCCGAAGGGCGGAAGGCGCCAAATCCCTCCACCAGCTTTTAGTGCAATGCAAAATTAAAAATGTATAATGCAAAAGAGAGCCGAGTTTTAATTTTTGCATTTTGAATTGATTTTCCGGGGAGTTACCCAAGCGGCCAAAGGGGACAGACTGTAAATCTGTTGGCGTCAGCCTTCAGTGGTTCGAATCCACTACTCCCCATTTTTTGATTTTGCGGGGGCCAATGCGTGTAAGGTGGTTCTCCGCCAGAAATCGTGGCGGACCCGTCCCAAAGCGTTGCCGGCACGATTTCCGGACGGACCCGCCAACGCTTTGATGGCGGGGAATCCACTACTCCCCACCATTTTTAATCCCAACCTTGATTTAAAACCTGAATGGGCGGTTACGATGGTCGTTCTTGATTTTGGATGCAGTGTTAATAAGATGGACGGCGCGTTAGGTGTCGATATCGACGTCGCGAGCAAACCTGATCTTGTTTTTAATCTCAATGAATTTCCTTATCCTTTAAAAGACAACTCCGTCGACCGTATTTACGCGAAACATATCCTTGAACATTTAGGCGATCTTTTCGGGATTTTTAAAGAAGCCCACCGCGTCCTGAAAAATGGCGGTGACTTTATCATCGAAGTGCCGCACTTTTCCTGCCGGGTCGCGTATTCTGAACCAGAGCATAACCGCTTTTACTCATATTTCATGTTTGACCGCCTCATTAAAAGCATTCCTTGCAAAGTGGTGAGCCGCGAAATTACTTTTTTTAAATTTTTTCGCGCCACGGGAATCAAATATCTCGCCAACCGCTGGCCAAACACGTACGAACGTTTCTGGACTTATATGTTTCCAGCCGAGAATGTTAAACTTCATCTGAAAATGGTTAAATAATCTTCGGGGGAAGATCATGGAAGAACAAATTTCAAACGTCCAAAAAATTATTAATACTGTGATCGAGTATTGCGTGAACTACAGCTTTCAGGTCGTCGGCGCGCTGATTACCCTTGTGGCCGCGTCTTTGGCCGGCAGCTGGGTCGCCAAAATTATCATGAAGCTTGGCGAAACGAAAAAATGGGATATTACGCTTACCCGTTTTTTGGCAAGCGTTGTGAAGCTTGTCATTATGATTTTTGCGGTGATTATTGCGCTTGGGAAGTTCGGAATTACGATTGCTCCGTTTGTGGCGGCTTTGGGTGCGGTCGCTTTTGGGGCGACTTACGCGATTCAAGGGCCTCTTTCTAATTATGGCGCAGGAATTGGAATTATTCTCGGACGTCCTTTCGTGGTGGGGGATACGATTCAGGTCAAAGATGTGAATGGTCTTGTGGAAGAAGTGAAGCTTGCCTGTACTATCCTTTCCAATGAGGATGGAGTGAAAATCACAGTTCCTAATAAACAGATTGTCGGGGAAGTCCTTTATAACTCAAAGGCGAACCGCATTGTCGAAAGTGTGATCGGAATCTCTTATAGCAGCGATCCGGAAACAGCTATTCAATGCATCCGGCAGACGCTGTCGCAATTTTCTGAAGTTACTTCTCAGCCCGCTCCGCAAATCGGAATTCAGGAATTTGCTGATTCTTCCATTAATATTGGTTTCCGCTACTGGGTTCCGACGGCGAAATATTTTCAAACTTCTTACAAGGTTAACCTCGCCGTATTTAAAACGCTAAAATCTGCGAAAATCGAAATCCCTTTCCCGCAAAGAGAAGTTCGCTTGATTGGGCAGAGTTCCTCCGTTTGAATTAGCTTTTTTATCTAGTTTAAGTTTGATAAGCTTTTGAAATGTTTTTATCTCTTTTTTTATTTTAAATCTCCTTTTTGTTGTTACTCCCCGATATTAAGCCTATAATCTTTTCAGGTTACTCCCGTGTAATTTTATTGAAAATTCTACTTCAGAAGCTTTGAAAAATTACGATAACCATAGGGACACATGAAAAGACACTTTCAGTGGTTAAAATTTCTGTGGAGCTTGGTGCTGGTCTTAACATCCTTCCTTTCCGTCGCGGCGACTTTTCCTCAGCCGTTTAATTGGATTTCATTCGGGATGAATCATTACCGCGCTGAGGAGAAAAGTTTTTTAATGAATCGGATTCAAATTCCGGACAGAACGTCTGCCGCAGCTCCTAAAAAGTTTTCTCCGATTGAAACCGCTTGGCAAAGTTACCGCGCTGTTTCTATTTCCTCTTGAAATAAAAAGTAGAAAATCCCCTCTAAAAACGACATAATGCTGGGATGAAATTGACCCAATACCACTGCAATCATTGCGGCCGGAAGTTCGAAGCCGAGGAAAAGGAAAACCTGGAATGCCCAGGATGTTTTTGGAGCACTTCGGTTGTAAAGGAAGAAGACCGCGCCGAAGCTGAAAAGAATAAGGCTCCGATTGCCGAGTCTGCCCGTCCGAATTTCTCACTTTCCGGCCTAGCCCCGGTTTTGCGCCTCCTGGGGATTATTGCCGCCGTCATCATTCTTTTCTTTGCGTCAATTTGGATATTTAAACCGTTCATACAAGCGGTTGGGCGCCGAGGAAAATCTATTCAGCTTTCTTTTAAAGAACAGGCTGAGCACCAAAAGCCCCAAAAAGAAAAAAAACAGACGGTCAAAAAAGGCGGAAAAATTCTCTCGCCTTTTGAGAAATTGAGTGAAGAAGAAAAAAACATTTTAAACCGCAAAGTTCAGCTTTCCGCGGACCGTCCCGTGAGCCCTGAAGAACAGAAGATTTTGGATCTGCGGGCGCCTTTTCAAACCGGAATTGTTGAAAAAATCCCGTCTCAATCTTGGACCTTTGAAAAGTTTAAAGGAATGATTGCTGAGCAAGAGCGCTTTTATAAAGTTCCGCTTCCACGAAGTTATAAAAGTAAGCTCGAGGATTTATTTAAAGCGAAGTATTTGGCCGCGGAAGAAGCTTTTAAGGCGGGGAATATCGGACAAGCCCGCGACTTATGGGTTGAATCTTTGGCATTTCCGGTTTATTTGAACAATCTTGCGAGGCACCGGGGCGTTGTGCTGACCATGATGCGCCCGTTTATCAATGACACGCTTTCCAAAATTGGCGCGATTAACAGTTCTCTTGTTGAGGGAACGGTTCGCCAAAAAGAACAGCAGTTGAGTGAGGTTTATGGGAAATTGCTTGGTTTGACTAAGGAACATTCATGGGCTGAAGCTTCCGCGGCAATTCTTGAAGTGGAAAAGAAACTTGAAGAATTAGAAAAGCCGGACCGTATCGCGGGTTCCGCGCCGCCTTATCCCGCGGCGATTGCTCAAGTTGACGCGGATATTCAAGCAACGCTTGCGGCCATTATTTCGCCGCCGGTTCCCGGAATTGCCGATCTGGATCCTATCCGGATGGATGTGCGGGCCAAGCGCAGGGTCGTGGAAAGTTTTATGGCGCCCAATGTTGAAGCCGCTGAAACGCAATATCTCGAAGCTCTCGACTTTATCCAGAAGCAAAATTGGCTGGAAGCCGAGAAACGATTGAGGGGGATTGAGTCGCCGATTGCCTTGGCTCAGGACGCGGCCGAGAAGGTAAAGCTCCTGAAAAAATTGCAGGAGACCGCACTTGATTCCCCGGTCAAATAGGGGTACGATTAATTCAGTTATCGCGGAGGTTTTAATCGGTTTTTATGAAGGGCCTCAATAACCGCCAAAACAAGATATTTCAGTTTAAGTCAAGCGAACAGCCCCATCCTCAAGCCTCATCCTTATCAAACAAGGCGTCTCAGCAGGCATTTGATCCGCATCTAAGCCAGCCGCATGGAGGAATTATTTGCGGTCTTTTATCCAATATTCTGGCTGCTACGAGGGTTGCTAAAGCCGCTAAGCACCACCAGTTTGGCGTGCATAATTTTGATAAATCCGATGCCTTGCTAAAGCAAATGAAGGAAAAGCGGCCGTCCCTCGTCATCTTAGATTGGGATGGATGCGAGGCGGAGAGCTTTAAATTCTTAAATGAATTGCGCAAGAGTGCCGATCTTAAGGGTGTTGGCGTGATCGGGTTTGCCTCGGGCGCGAAGCAAGCTTTAAAAGAAGAGGCCCAGAGAGCCGGCTGCCAGCGGGTTTATTCCAAGACCGAATTTATGAATCAATTGGAAGATTTAGTCGCGAGGTGGGCAAAATGATTTTTCACTTGGGTTTTGAGCTCCCCGAACCGGTTTCAAAAGAATTGAACGCGGATTCTCCGGAATTCACCGCGGAAGAAATAAAGATTTTGAAATCTCAAATCCGAAAAAACGCGGTCATGATTGATGATTACGTGAGCCGCTTAGATCTTTTTGTAAATAAAGAAAAATATCCCCGCAAAGCGGAATTTGTAAACAAACTTCGCCAGCGGCTGGAGCTTTTGATGGAAGAAAACGATACCTTCCGCGAAGTCCTCTGGACCCATTTTCAAAAACAAGACCTTCAAAGAAAGCTTTAACTCATGCCTGAAAACCGAAAAATAACCGTCCTGATTCTTGGCGGCGGCCAAGGGAAACGTCTTTTTCCGCTGACAAGCTACCGTTCAAAACCTGCGGTTCCGATCGGCGGGAAGTACCGTTTAGTGGATATCCCCATCTCCAATTCAATTAATTCGGACCTCAACCGTATTTTTGTCCTGACGCAGTTTAATTCTACTTCGCTGCACCGGCATATTCACCGTACTTATCCTTATGAGTACTTTCATCAGACGAGCGTCGAACTTTTAGCGGCTGAGCAAACGCTTTCTAATAACGATTGGTTTCAAGGAACGGCGGATGCCGTGCGCAAGCATATGCCGCATTATCACTTGGAATCTACGGATACCGTTTTGATTCTGTCAGGGGATCATTTATACAAAATGGATTACCGGGAAATCCTGAAGTTTCATGAAGAAAAAGGAGCGGATGTCACGATCTCAACGATTCCCGTACTGAAAAAAGATGTGCAGCATTTTGGAATTATGCAAATGCAGCCGAATGGAAAGATTGTTGATTTTCGTGAAAAACCGTCTCCCGCAGAAAAAATCAGCGAGTACGCGATGCCGACCGCGATCCGCAATCTATTCAATGTCACGGGGCGCGAAGACCGTTATTTGGCCTCCATGGGGATTTACGTTTTTAAGGGGAGTGTTTTAAAGGAAGTCCTTGCCGGCAATGAAGCCGATTTTGGCCGCGAAGTCATTCCCAAATCCATTAATAAATTCAAAGTTTTCGGCTATGTTTTTAACGGGTACTGGCGCGATATTGGAACAATTGACAGCTTTTTTGAAGCCAATATCGAACTGACAAAAAATAACTCAGCGTTTGATCTTTTTGAGCCAAGCGGCAGGGTCTTTACCCGCGCGCGGTTTCTGCCTCCGAATAAAATTCAGGATGCCGTGCTGAAACGCGCACTCATCGCGGAAGGGTGCATGATTGAAGGTGCTGATATCCAGGACTCTGTGATCGGGGTCCGCTCAATTATCCGTTCCGGAGCGGTCATCCGAAGAACGGTGATGATGGGGAATGATTTTTATACGTCTGAAAGCCCAGCGGTTAAACAAAAGCTTGGCATCGGCAAGAATTGCCGGATTGAAAACGCGATTTTGGATAAAAATGTTTACATCGGGAACAATGTAACGATTGCTAACCGGGATAAAATCAGCGAAAAAGACGGAAACAATTTTTATATCCGCGACGGCATTGTGATTATTCCTAAAGGTGTTTCCATCCCTGACGGAACAGTTATTTAATTTATTTTAAGGAAATTCCAATTGCATGAAGAAAATAATCGCCGCGGTTATGATTGCCGCCACCGCCTTTCTCCCTCAGCAAAAAAACCTCTTCGCCCAAGATCAGCCAGAAGAAGCAAAAGACCTTGGCCGGGCTGCCTATGAGCAGCCGGAAAAGAATCATGAAGTGGAGGGGAGTGAAGCGCTTGAGATGATTACTGAGCGGATGAAAGACCTGACGGGGTCGCTTCAGGAAATGCCTGAAATACCTCAGCTTAATCAAACTATCATGATTCCGGGCGGTGATCTTAAGCCTCAGGCTAAAGCGGCGGAAAAAACTGCAGATGAGCAGAATCAACCATCAGAGACAAAACAAAAGGAGAACACACTGTGATTAGGCGTTTTTCATTTATAGCCTTACTTTTATTCGCCGGATGTTCAAGTACAGGCTCAAATTCTAAAACCCCGGCAAATTCCGCGGTCAGCACGGATCAGACTGCAGCGGCAGAAACGCTGAAGGCTGAGGCACCTGCGGCACAAAAGACAGTAACGGAAACACAAACGGCGCAGCAAGAAGAGGGAATTGTGAAAATCAAGATTGAAACGACGATGGGAGATATTTACGCAGATTTGTATGAAAAGGAAGCTCCGAAGACGGTAGAGAATTTTGTGAAGCTCGCTAAAAAGGGATTTTATGACGGGATTATTTTTCACCGCGTGATTCCTCAATTTATGCTTCAAACCGGCGATCCGACAGGCACGGGGATGGGCGGCCCGGGGTACAGTTTTGATGACGAATTTTCTCCGAACCTTCGGCATGACAAACCCGGCGTTCTTTCTATGGCAAATTCCGGACCCAATACGAACGGAAGTCAGTTTTTTATTACCCAGGTTCCGACTCCATGGCTGGATAACCGTCATTCGGTTTTTGGACAGGTAACGAAGGGGATGGATGTGGTCAATAGTATCGCGGCAGTGCCTCGCGATGGACGGGATAAACCGCTCACTGAGATTTCTATGAAAAAGGTCACAGTTCTTTCATAGCCATAGTTTTGTCAGAAAAATAAAAGGCCGGTATCAAATGATACCGGCCTTTTTTATTGCCCAAATTAAGAAACGGGATTCTTTAGTAGTTTGCTTTCTCTAAATACATAATCGAACCAAGCGCGAACGCGATATTCGCGATCCAGGCGCTGACAAAAGGAAAAAACTTTCCGGCTTTACCTAAGGCAAGTCCGATAGCGCCTGTTACGTGAAACGCGAAAACGACTCCGATACAGATCAGCACACGGAAGGCGATGAGTTTTCGGTTAGCGGTTCTAGCCAAAAGAGGAATGACCGTCAGCATCATCACAAGTCCTTGCCAGGGAGACGCTAGACGGTAATGCAGATCGACGTTTTCGGAATACACCCGAACGCCGTTTTCTTTTAATCTTGCCATCGAATTTTTCAAATCCTTGTAAGATAAAAAAGAACTGTCGCTCGAAGCGTTCAAGAGTTCCATCGGGCTGAAGTTAACCTCAGAGTAAACTTTTTTCGCGTAAGTTTGAGGTTCCCCCAGCACGCGCCCCTGAGAATCCATTTGGTATTCGGTGACATTTTTGAATTCCCAGTGATTCTCCTGCCAAGAGCCGCTTGTCGCCACAATTTTTTTGCGCGAAGATCTTTGCCCGCGGTTCAGCCAAAGCATGACGACTCCGGTGAGTTCCTGTGAGCGTGTCGCGAAAGAACGGACAAAGTACAGCTGATTTTGACCCGAATAGTAAGTCACATTTTTGATGACTTTCTCAAGGGCTTTTTCTTTTTTTCTTTCAATATGAACTGTGCGGAGTTCATTCGCGGTTTTGAGCGTGGGCGGAACAAGCTGGTCGCTGATAAGAAAAGCGGTGATGCCGATCAGAAATCCTAAAAAAATAACCGGTTTAATAATCGAAGTAATTTTTAGTCCTGCGGCTTTCATCGCGATCATTTCATTATGAAGCCCCATATGGACTAAAAGAAAAAGTGTGCCAAGCCAAGTGGCCCAGGGAAGGATTTGAATCAAGGAATAGGGGACAAGGCAGAGGTAATACTTTCCGACAACTGAAAGCGGAGTTTCGCTCTTTAGCAGATCATCTAGATTATTGAAAAGATCGGCGATAAGAATCAGGAAAACAAGAATAACGCTCGCGTAAATAATGGGGATCACGAGTTCGCGGACAAGATAACGGTCAATTACTTTCATGAATGCAGCTCCGTGCGCGCCAGCGTGAGTAAATCCACTCTCCGCGCGCCTTCCTTCTTTAAAATTCTCGCGGCCTCATTGGCCGTGGAACCGGTTGTGATAATGTCATCAATCAGCAGAACAGATTTTTCTTTCACGGCACCCGCGTGTTTTAAATGGAACGCCCCGAAAGGGTTCGCGAGTCTTTCGTGATGGCCGAGAGCGCTTTGGGACACCGCGGTGTGATATTTTTTCAATATCGATTTATTCACCGGAATTCCAGAAGCGCGGGATACCCGTTCCGCAATCAAATCTGATTGGTTGAATTCCCGCTCAAGACGTTTCATGCGGGAAAGGGGAATCGGGACGATGAAATCGTAATGATATTCGGACGAAAGCGCAAGCGCCATTTCAGCGAGCGGCTTCTCAAAAGCTTGGATAATCCACCGCTTTCCGTAGAACTTGATTCCGGTTAACAGCTCTTTGACCGGGTCTTCATAAGGAAAGAGCGACCAAGCATCATCGAGCGATTCTAGCGATTCAGTGAAAATAGCATCTTCATAAGATAAGCAGATTTGCTGAAGTTGAGTCTGGCAGCGCGGGCAGACGGCGCTTTCGTGAAGGTCTAGGCGCGTATTGCAGGCCCCGCATTGCGAGGGGTAAATAAGCCTTAAAAAGGCCTCAGTATAAAGGGAGAACTGCTCGATCAGCATACTGGGTGGGTATTGTAGGGAATAAGCTTAGGGGCTGTAAAGGGATAACTTGACCCCGGGGGAGTTTTTCGTATAATAGGCAAACGTTGTAACCTTATATCATTCAATAAGAAGGGAAAACTGCGAGTGCCAAAAGTACAAGTCGGTGAAAACGAGCCTCTGGATAAGGCCCTCAAGCGTCTCAAGAAAAAAATTGAGCGCGAAGGGATCCTGAAAATCCTTAAAGCCCGCAAACACTACGAGAAGCCCAGCGAAAAAAGACGCCGTAAAATGCGTTCTTCCAAAAGCAAAACCAGAAAAACCTTCTAACTTTTTCAGGTCCGCTCATGGCGATTCGAAGGCCTTATGTCGCCGGGTCCTTTTATCCCGGTGATCCCGTCGAACTTCAAGAGTATTGCTCCTCACGTTTAGGCCGCCATAGCCAATCTCAATCCGCCCGCGCGGTGATTTTGCCTCACGCGGGGTATGTCTATTCGGGGAAAACTGCCTGCGCGACCCTTTCTCAAATTCAGGTTTCAAATAAGATTTTAATGATCGGCCCCGACCACCGGGGTATAGGCGGAGACTTTTCGCTTTTTATGAAGGGTGAATGGGAAACCCCGCTTGGCCGTACCGCGATTGATTCCGCTTTGACCCAAAAACTTTTAAAGGAGTGCCCGCTTCTTTTGCCCGATGATTGGGCGCATGAGTCGGAACATTCCCTCGAAGTACTGCTTCCTTTTCTTCAATTCGTAGATCCGTCCATCCGTATAAGTCCCAACATAGTTGGGACACTCAATCCGCCGCTGCTTAAGCAGGCGGCGCTGGAAATTGGGCATGTGATCGCGAATGAAGACGAGAAACCATTCGTTGTGATTTCAACCGACATGAGTCATTATGAGAGTGATGCCGCGACGCGCAAAAAAGACGCTTACGCGCTCGACGCGATTAAGAATCTTGATGAAAAAGTGCTTCTTGATGCGGCTAAAAAACATAACATTACGATGTGCGGATTTGGCCCGGTTTATATGCTTTTATGCATGAAACAGGATCTTGGAATTAAAAAAGCTAAGCTGATTGAATACACAAC
>CAZEFF010000061.1:0-6885 GCA_964511315.1 uncultured bacterium
TCGGACAGGAAGAAGCCGATAGCGGCACGATTGTGCGCAATTCAGAATTGCGTCTGGCGTATCTCGAACAGCACGATCCCTACAAGCCTGAAGAAACCATCATTGAATTTCTTACCCGCTACACGGAAAAAGAAGAATGGCAGTGCGGTGAAATCGCGGGCCGCTTTCAAATCAAATATGAAATGCTCGAAGCGAAAATTTCTTCCTTAGCGGGCGGATTCCGCACCCGCGTAAAACTCGCGGCCATGCTTTTGCGTGATCCTAACTTTTTAATCCTCGACGAACCGACCAACTATCTTGATCTCAGCACTTTGATTCTTCTTGAAAACTTTCTGGTCGATTTTAACGGCGGCTATTTAATTGTTTCGCATGACCGCGAATTTTTGAAAAAAACCTGCGACCACACGCTTGAGGTGGAAAACGGCATCGCGTCCATGTATCCCGGCGGAATCGAAGATTATTTTGAATATAAAGAAGAGCAGCTGCGGCAAAAATTAGCTTACAACAAAACAGTCGAAAAGAAAAAAGAACAAATGCAGGATTTCATCGACCGCTTTAAAGCGAAGGCGTCGACCGCGACCCGCGCGAAATCCAAAATGAAACAGATGGAAAAATTAAAGACTATCGAAATCGCGCATCCGCTTGATACCGTTCATATTCATATTCCGGAAATTGAGCGCAAGGCAGGGCTCGCGCTTTCTTGTTCTGACCTTGTTATCGGATATCCAGGCCGGCAAGTGGCTGCTGGGATTAATTTTGAAGTCGACCGCGGTTCCCGGGTCGCGATTTTAGGGGATAACGGACAAGGAAAAACGACCTGGATGCGCACCATCGCGGGGGATTTGCCCGCGCTCGGCGGAAGCCATAAGTGGGGAAGCTTTTTAAAAATTGGATATTACGCCCAGCATGTTTTTCAGACGCTTCATCCGGAAGATGATGTTTATACGCATTTGTCCCGCGAAGCCGCCGACGGAGTTTCCAATCAAGACATCCTTAATATGGCCGGCGCCTTTCTATTTAAAGGGGATGACGTAAAAAAGAAAGTCCGCGTTTTAAGCGGAGGAGAACGGGCCCGTCTTGTTTTGGCAGGCCTTTTGCTCACCAAATGTCAGGTCCTGCTGCTGGATGAGCCGACGAACCATCTTGATTTTGAAACGGTGGAAGCCTTGGCGAGATCGCTTAAAACTTTCGGCGGCACACTCTTTTTTATCTGTCATGACCGGACTTTTGTGAATTTAATTTCGACCAGTATTTTGGAAGTAAAAAACGGCACGATGCGCAAATATCCAGGTACCTATGAAGATTATGTTTATCATCTTGAATGCGAAGCGCGGGATGAATTGTTCACCGATGGAAATTCTGGGCGGCCGGAAAAACACAAAAAGCACAAAGCAAAAAAATCAGAAGCCGAAAACGCGGCGGATGATGAATCGGATTTAGACAAGCCGATGGCTCCGCCGAATCCGCACGCGACGGATAAAGAAAACCGGCAGGAGCTGATTCAGCTGAAGAAGAAGGCAGAAAAACTCGAAAGCCGAATGAAGCATAATACGCAGGAGCGCGACCGCTTACTTAAAGAAGTGCAGGAAAATCCTTTTAATTATTCAAAAGAACGGAATATTAAAATGAAAGCCGCGCAAACCGCTGTCGAAGACGATGAAAAAGAATGGATTGCGCTTCAAAGCCGGATTGAAGATCTCGAAAAGAAAATTGGATAAAGACTGAATCCGGCCGATACTTGCATTGAAAAGATCGGAGGCCTCTTATGGAAAGAATCGCCGTAAAATCACGCGACATCGCGATTGTTGGTTATGACGCCAAGAAACAGCTTCTGGAAATCGCTTTCCGGGGTGGGGGCGTTTATCATTATCAGCGGGTTCCGCAGGAGATCTACGCAGGCCTCATGCAGGCAGATTCGCAGGGCACCTACTTCAATCGTAAGATTAAAGACCAATACCCCTACATTAAAATCTCCTAGAAATAATCCTTTAAAATCATAATAATTATGCTAATATAGCATATTATTATGAGCCTCTTATCCTCCAATCACTTTCCAGCGGTTCGCAGCTGGCTTCCTTCTGAGCGGCCGCGCGAACGCATGTTAAATCAGGGAATCTCCGCACTTTCTGATGCCGAGCTCTTGGCGATCCTTTTAAGAACCGGCGTTGCTGGATGCGATGTGCTTGATTTATCCCGCCAAATTCTTTCCCGGTTCAAAGGCTGGAGGGGGATTGCCGGAGCAAGTCTGCATGACCTCTCTAAAGTAAAAGGATTGGGGCTCGCGAAATCGTCTGTTTTGCTCGCCGTGATGGAAATCGCGAAAAGACAGCTGCGCGAAGAGGTGTTAGGCAAAAATGTTATTAAGGATCCCGATTCTGTGATTCAGTATCTTTACGCCTGTTTGCGCGATAAAAAAAGAGAAGTGTTCAAGGTTTTGTTTTTAAGTAAGGCTAATCAAGTGCTGGATGAAAAAGATTTATTTCATGGAACGGTTGACCAGGCGGCTGTCCACCCGCGCGAAGTGGTAAGGGAAGCGCTCGAGCATCACGCCGCAAGCATCATTCTGGTCCATAATCATCCCTCCGGGCGGGTTCAGCCAAGCGCTGAAGACCGAGAAATCACACGGAAAATCCAGGCGGCTTGCGAAGTGGTCTCGATCAAGGTGCTTGATCATATCATTATCGGTGATAACCAATATTTCAGCTTCTCCGAATATAAACTCCTTTAGAAAGTGCCTGACGGATGATTGTTTTAGATCCTCAAAGAACAGCCGATAATCCCATTTCACTTTAACTTCCATAAAAATTAGGTTTGCCCCTTCCAAGGGGAGTCTTTATTTGATATCATATGCCCCTAAGTCTACTCCAACGCAGAGGTTAAACCATGGCCGCGAAAACAGTTGAAGCGTTAGTCAAGGAAAAGAAAATTTCGGATATTGTAAATCCGAAAATTGTTCAGGCCGCTCCCGATATTACATTAAAGCAAGCTATCCAGATTATGCAGGAAAACAAATCCGGATATATTGTCATCGCGAAAAATAAAAAAGTGATGGGAGTTTTCACCGAAACCGCTGTTCTTCAAAAAGTTCTTTTGGAGAAAGTTGATTGGAACAAACCCGTTATTGAGTTTATGGAAATTACCCCGTCAGTGTTTCTGAATATTAACGAATCTGTCGGCAAAGCCGTGGATTTGATGGGCGGGGGGAATGTTTATCATATTCCGCTTGTGAATGACAAAAAAGAACTGGTGAATGTGCTTTCGGTCCGCACTTTGATCCGTTTTTTATCTGAATTTTATCCGACCGAAATTTACAATTTACCTCCTGACCCGGCTCAGGTGATGAAGACAGCAGAAGGCGGTTAGCTCCATGAGTACGACGAAAGAAAAAAAAGTTACCAAAGCAATCACAGTCCGTTTTGCCGGAGATTCCGGAGATGGTATGCAGCTCGCGGGAGATCAATTTACGGATACCACCGCCGCGATGGGAAATGATTTTGCCACATTCCCGGATTATCCCGCTGAGATCCGCGCCCCCGCGGGAACATTGCCTGGGGTAAGCAGTTTCCAGATCCAATTTTCTGAATCGATCATTTATACGCCCGGCGATCAGTGCGATGTGCTTGTGGCTATGAACCCCGCCGCGCTTAAAGTGAATTTAGTAAATGTGAAAAAAGGCGGTCTCGTGATCGCGAATGAAAACGCGTTTAACGAAATCAACTTGCGTAAAGCCAATTGGGCGGTGAATCCGCTGAATGACACGACGCTTAAAGATTTTCAGCTGCTCAAAGTTCCTCTGACGGAATTAACGCGTAACGCGCTTAAAGACAGCGCGCTTAAAATGACGGAAGCAGACCGCTGCAAAAACTTTTTCGCGCTCGGCATGATGTTTTGGCTTTATGACCGGACCCTTGATCATACGCTGGACTGGATCAAAGCCAAATTTGCTAAGAAGCCTGAAATCGCGGAAGCGAACATTTTGGCGGTTAAAGCCGGCTACAATTACGCGGATATTACCGAAACTTTTAAATATCAGTATCAAATTCCAAAAGCCACGCTTGAAGCGGGAACCTACCGCAAAATTTCAGGCAATGAAGCCGCTGCCATCGGGATTATCACGGCAGCGCAATTGGCCGGAAAAACTTTGTTTTACGGAACTTATCCGATTACCCCGGCGAGTTCGATTCTGCATGAACTTTCTAAAAGGAAAGAATTCGGAGTGAAAACTTTTCAAGCGGAAGATGAAATTGCCGCCATGGGCGCTACAATTGGCGCGGCATTCGGCGGTGAAATTGCGGTAACTGGAACGAGCGGTCCTGGGATTTGTTTAAAAGCCGAAGCCATGAATCTTGCGGTAATGACTGAGCTGCCGCTTGTGGTGATTGATGTTCAGCGCGGCGGTCCGAGTACCGGTATGCCGACCAAAACAGAGCAGGGCGATCTGCTGCAAGTCATGTACGGCCGGAACGGTGATTCGCCGGTGGCGGTTGTGGCTCCGAAGTCTCCATCTGATTGCTTTAATATGGCAATTGAAGCTGTCCGCATCGCGGTCACGCATATGGTTCCGGTTGTTTTTTTATCCGAAGGTTATTTGGCCGAAGCGGCTGAACCTTGGAAGCTTCCGGATATGTCCAAACTTCCAAAAATTGAAGTCTCGCATCCAAAAGCCGGCAAAGAAGCTTTTCTTCCTTATGCCCGCAACCCTGAAACGCTCGCGCGCCCATGGGCGATTCCCGGAACTCCCGGGCTTGAACACCGCATCGGCGGATTAGCAAAAGCCGATCTTACGGGAAATGTGAGTTATGACCCTGAGAATAATGAAAAAATGATCCGGCTCCGCGCGGAAAAAGTTCAGCGTATTGCCAATGACATTCCCTTGCAGGAAGTGGAAGGCCCTCAGTCCGGAAAACTTCTGGTGCTTGCCTGGGGCGGAACGTACGGCGCGATTTCTCAAGCGATTACCATTTTAGGCGAAGAGAAAATTGTTGTTTCGCACGCTCAGCTCAATTATTTGAGTCCTTTTCCAAAAAATCTTGGCGCCATTCTTAAAAAGTTTGAAAAAATTCTGATTCCCGAGCTGAATATGGGACAGCTGCTTTTTATGATGCGCGCGCAATTTCCCGATTCTAAGTTTATCGGTTTTCATAAAATGAAAGGTCACCCTTTCCAAGTTCACGAAATGATTGAGAAAATCAAGGAAACGCTATGAGCCCTGACGCGGTAACAAAGACTCCGTTCACGAAAGAAGATTTTGTTTCAAACCAGGAAGTCCGCTGGTGTCCAGGCTGCGGAGACTATTCGATTCTTGCCACCATGCAGCGCACGCTCGCGAAGTTTGATATTCCTCGCGAAAACCATGTGTTTATTTCGGGGATCGGCTGCTCAAGCCGCTTTCCTTATTACATGAATACTTACGGGTTTCATACGATCCATGGCCGCGCGCCCACTATCGCAACCGGACTCAAATGCGTAAAGCCTGATTTAAATGTTTGGGTCATTACCGGGGACGGAGATGGTTTGAGTATCGGCGGCAATCACATCGTGCATTGCATGCGCCGTAACGTGAATTTGAATATTCTTCTCGTGAATAATCAAATTTACGGTCTGACCAAAGGACAATATTCGCCGACTTCTCCTGTTGGAAAAGTAACGAAATCAACGCCGATGGGCTCCATTGATTATCCTTTGAACGCCCTTTGCGTCGCGATTGCTTCAGAAGCCA
The DNA here is from genome assembly GCA_964511315.1 of uncultured bacterium. Classification (GTDB taxonomy): domain Bacteria; phylum Omnitrophota; class Omnitrophia; order Omnitrophales; family Aquincolibacteriaceae; genus CAZEFF01. The sequence goes on from CAZEFF010000061.1 coordinate 5,720, forward strand.
CTTTTATCGCGCGCACGCTGGATACTGATCCTGCTCACATGAGCATGATTTTGGAAAGAGCGATGAAGCATAAAGGTGTTTCCTTTGTTGAAATTTATCAGAACTGTGTGATTTTTAACGATAAGGCATTCGCGCCTGTAATCGGACGCGATACCCGTGAAGACCGCATGGTCTATTTAGAGCACGGTAAACCGCTTCTTTTCGGAAAAGGAAAGACAAAAGCCATCCGGCTGAAAGGACTGCAGCCGGAAGTCGTGGAAATTGCTTCAGTCAAAGATCAAAAAGAATTGCTGATTCATGATGAAACCAGCGAAACGCCCCATTACTCGTACCTTTTGACTCAAATGGTTTATCCTGAAATGCCTGTGGCCTTCGGGGTTTTCCGCGCGATTCAAAGACCGACCTATGAAGAAATGATGGACGGTCAAATCAAAGAGTATCAAAAGGTGAAGGGTAAAGGGGATTTACAAAAACTGATTTACGGAAGAGATACCTGGACGGTGAAATAACATGAGATGCTATTTCTGCGGATCCCAAAACAGTGATGTTGAAGATCGTTGCGCGCAGTGCATGCATACCCTGATGTCCCGTGATATTCCCCATAAGGTGAACGATAAGTTCCGTAACGCGTTTATGACCACGCCGATTTCTGATTTGCTCACGGGCCGGGATCTTTTGATCGCGAGCCCAACGGATACCGTGGAGCAGGTGGTCAAAATCCTTAAAGATGAAAAGAAAGATTGCGTGCTTGTTTATAAAAAGCAGCAGCTCGTCGGCATTTTGAGCGAGCGTGATTTTGTCCGCCGTGTCGCCGGTAAGTATAAAGATCTTTCCAAGGTGAAGGTTGAAGAAGTGATGACGCCCAAGCCGGAATTTGTGAAAGGCGATGACCCTATTGCTTTCGCGGTGAATAAAATGGCGGTCGGGGGATTCCGCCACGTTCCTGTTCTCCGTGAAGATGGAACGCCGCTCAGTATCATTACCATCAAAGACGTTTTAGAGTATTTGTCCCGCCGCGCCAAAACGACTTCTAAATCCGCAGCTTAACTTTAGATGGCTAGAAGGCGCCGCCGGTACTCTCCTCGAAGAAAAAGTAATTTTAAAATCAGCCCGCAAGCGCAGCGAAAACTCGTTGCGCTTGTTTTGTTTTTAGTCGTTGCCTATAT
>CAZEFF010000061.1:6985-11967 GCA_964511315.1 uncultured bacterium
CCTTTTCTTAAAAATTCAGCTTATTTTGGAAATCTTAGCCGGAGGACCGGCGCGGAAGTTATTTTGCATCTTCCATTGCAATCAGTTTCAGGAACGGTTCCAGGGCATGGGCTGATCACAACCCTTATGCCTGAAGATCAAATTCTTGACCTTGTTCGGCGGGATTTATCCACCGTGCCGAATCATATCGGTGTTAATAATCACATGGGCTCGCTCGGAACTTCCGATCGGCGCGTGATGGAAATTATTTTGGGAGAGTTAAAACGCAGAAATTTATTTTTTCTGGATAGCTACACAACTCCAAGAACCACGGGATTAAGTGTGTCGCGCGATATCGGATTGCCGGTGCTTAAGCGGGATATTTTTCTGGATAATGAAGATACTCAAGCCGCGATTCGAGCGCAGGTCAAATTGCTCGCGGATACGGCAAGGCAGCATGGCTACGCGGTCGGAATCGGTCACTACCGTTATAATACGTTTAAAGTCCTTCAGGAAGAAATCCCCAAACTTAAACGGCAGGGATTTCAAATTGTTTCCCTCACCGACCTTCTTCGTTTGACCGGCCAGAAGCGCTGACCCGGTTTTCTCATCGCAAATCTGCGAGAGAGAAAACCGCTTTGATCACTAAGGTGATCAAAGTTTTATACCGCTTTTTAGCGGCGGGATAAAAGGTAGTCCCTGGCTGCAAGGCCCTTCAGTCGATATATTAATTATCATTTGAAATAATTATAAAATTTGACATGGAGAAATGTGGGCTAACCCCAGCCGTTTCAACGTATTGCGGCGCCAAAGGGGGTATGATATGATCTTGCCTCAACAAAAGAGGATTCATGGTGTCAAAATATGAAGCGCTCCGGGGCATGGAAGATATCCTCCCGGGTGAAGTCGAAAAATGGCAATGGCTCGAAGAAAAAGCCCGCGTTTTTTTTCAAGGGCACGGTTTTAAAGAAATCCGCACTCCTATTTTAGAATACACCGATCTTTTTGTCCGGTCCGTAGGCGAAGCCAGCGATATCGTCAGTAAAGAAATGTTTTCCTTTGAAGACCGGGGCGGCCGAAATGTCACCATGCGCCCTGAAATGACCGCCTCCGTTGCCCGTTCAGTCATTGAAAAAGGGCTTCTCTCTCAAGCCAAATCTCTCCGCCTTTATTATATTGGTCCCATGTTCCGCGCCGAACGTCCTCAAGCCGGCCGTAAACGCCAATTTCACCAGATTGGAATCGAAATTATTAATGAGTCAGGTTTGGCCGCGGATCTTGACGGGGTGCGTTTCCTATACAGTTTTTTAAAAGAGCTTGGCGTCGAAGCTCCCGAAGTACGGATCAATAGTTTAGGAAGCCTTGAGCAGCAGCAAATGACAGCCGCGAAATTAAAAAAGTATTTCTCAGAAAAAAAAGACCTTCTGTGCAAAGACTGTCTCTACCGTCTTGAAAAAAATGTTCTGCGTGTTTTTGATTGCAAGAACGAATCGTGCCAGCCTGTGATTGATAAAGCCCCTTGGGAAGAAATCGCACCGGAAGATCAGGCGTTTAAAGAAATTCAAAAGGCCTTGAAGGGCTGGGACATTCCATTTCAAGTGAAACGCCGTTTAGTCCGCGGTTTGGATTATTATAATGGTTTGGTTTTCGAAGTGGCGGCCAAAGGACTCGGGGCCCAGGACGCGCTCGCGGGAGGGGGACGTTATGACCGTCTTTACTCTGATATTGGCGGAAAATCGACGCCCTGCATCGGATTCAGCATCGGAATGGAAAGACTTTTAATGGCGCTCGGAGAAACGGCCGCTAAAAAATCCCGGGAAAATCTAATTTATTTCGCGCCCGTTATGCCGGACGAGGATTATTTAAAAAAAGGCGGGTTAAAACAGACGCGTCAGGCAGTGTCAGAGCTCGCCGAACTTGGGATGCGGCCTGTCCTTGGCGATCATCAGTTAAAAATGGACGCCCATCTGAAAAGCGCTGTCAAAATGAACGCGCGATATTTAGTGATTCTTGGAACGGATGAATTCTCAAAACAGGAATGGAAATTAAAAGATATGGATAAAAGAACGGAAGAAACAGTGAAGTGGGGAACGCTTTTTTCAAAATTAAAGCAGGTGACGGTATGATGCGGACAATGAATTGCGGGCAGCTGAACTTAAAATCGCTGGATAGAGAAGTGACGCTCACCGGATGGGTCGACACCTACCGTGATCACGGCGATCTTATTTTTATCGATTTGCGCGACCGGTGGGGGGTGACCCAAATCGTTTTCAATAAAAAACAAAATGAGGGCATTCACCAAACCGCGCAAAAATTGCGTCCCGAATTTGTGGTCCAAATTTCCGGTGTCGTTGGTAAGCGCCCCGAAGGAACAATTAATAAGAAAATCGCTACGGGCGAAATTGAAATCCAAGCCCGTGTCCTCGAAATTTTAAATGCCTGTCCCACACCGCCTTTTGAGTTGGGAGATAACAATGTGAATGAAGAATTGCGTCTGAAATACCGCTTTATCGATCTTCGCCGCAAAGAAATGGTCGAAGCTCTAAGTTTCCGCTACCGCGCGACAAAAATTGTGCGGGATTATCTGGATAAGCTGGAATTTCTCGAAATTGAAACTCCAACCATGACTCGCAGCACGCCTGGCGGCGCCCGTGACTTCTTGGTTCCGGCCCGTATGATCCCCGGAACTTTTTACGCTCTTCCCCAGTCGCCCCAATTATTCAAGCAGCTGCTTATGGTTGCGGGGTATGACCGTTATTTCCAAATCGCGCATTGCTTCCGTGATGAAGATTTGCGCGCGGACCGTCAGCAGGAGCACACGCAGATTGATCTTGAGATGTCATTTGTCGAAGAAGAAGACGTGATGGGTGTGGTTGAAGGAATGGTCGCGGATGTTTTTGAAAAAGCGAAAGGCATTAAACTGCAAAGACCGTTCAGGCGCTTAACCTATCAGGAAGCCATGGACCGTTTTGGGTCGGATAAGCCCGATATGCGGTTTAGCATGGAGCTTAAAGATTTAAGTGCTGTCTTCGAAAAAAGCGGGTTCAAAATTTTTGATGAATGCATCGCGGGCGGCGGAAAAATCCGCGGGCTTTGCTTTACCCCTCCGGCAGGCAAGGAATTTTCGAGAAAAGATTTTGAAGAGTTGACCCTTTATATCCAAAACTTCGGCGCGAAAGGTTTGGCATGGCTTAAGATTACGGCACCTGATAAAGCCGATTCTCCGATCGCCAAGTTTTTTGATGGCGCGCGGATTTCAAAAGTGACGGAAGCTCTTGGCGCGAAAGCGGGCGATATCGTATTTTTTGTCGCGAGCGATATCCGCACTTCCGCGGTTGCTTTGGGCGCTTTGCGGACCCATTTGGCAAGCCTGTATATGAAGCTGTCTGCGGATCAATTTGAACTTCTCTGGGTTAAAGATTTTCCGCTCTTTGAATGGAATGAAGAGAATAAAACCCTTCAGGCACTGCACCATCCGTTTACTTCTCCTCGCATCCAGGATTTGCCTCTATTGGATTCTGATCCGGGCAAGGTTCTCGCGCGCGCGTATGACTTGGTGCTTAATGGAACCGAAATCGGCGGGGGAAGCATCCGTATTCATTCCCGGGACGTTCAGGAAAAAGTTTTCAAAGCGCTGAGCCTGAGCCCCGAAGAAGTTGAGAGTAAATTCGGATTTCTTTTAAAGGCGCTTAGTTTTGGAGCGCCTCCGCATGGCGGTCTCGCGATCGGCTTGGACCGTTTTGTGACGCTTTTACTCGGACGCGAATCAATCCGTGAAGTGATCGCGTTTCCCAAGAATCAAAAAGGTATTTGCCCAATGACTGAAGCCCCGTCCGCCGTGACGGATAAACAGCTTAAAGAACTTCATATCCGTATAGCAACTTAATGATGTCATCGCGAGTCACGCCAAAGGCGTGACGCGGCGATCGCTGTTATTGATAATAAAAGCGATTGCTTCGCTGCGCTCGCAATGACGGTAAGATAAATAACACGAAGGAGACTTCTTTGGAAAAGACGGTTAAGCTTAATTCGAATGAAGAAGCCGTGGCCCTTTACGGCAGTCTGGATGAAAATCTCCGGTTTGCTGAAAAGGAATATCATGTCCGCATTTCAGCCCGCAATCACCGGTTAAAAATTATCGGTGAAAAAACCGATGTTGAAAAAGCTTACCACTTTTTTCTCACCCGGCTTGAAGAACTCCGACAAGGCCCAAAGTTTAGCCGCAAAAGCAAGCCGGTAAGCACAGACAAATATCAGGAAGACGAAGCGCCGGAAACAAATGAAACAGGCAATGTGCAGGGCGGCGTTCATTTCTTCCACCGCGGAAAAATTATCCGCGCGCGCAGTAAAAATCAGGAGAAATACCTTGAAGCGATCCGCGACCGCGACATTGTGGTGGGTGTTGGGCCGGCGGGAACGGGAAAAACTTATCTCGCGATGGCGGCCGCGATTGATCAGCTTAAAAAGAAATTGGTGGCGAAGATTATTCTTACGCGCCCCGCGGTTGAGGCGGGTGAGAGTCTTGGATTTTTGCCCGGCGATTTATACGCCAAGGTGAATCCTTATTTGCGTCCGCTTTATGACGCGCTTTACGACATGATGGAATATGAAGATGTCGCGCGCGCGCTTGAGCGGGGAATTATCGAAGTGGCTCCTTTGGCCTATATGCGCGGGCGCACGCTGAATGATTCCTTTGTGGTGCTGGATGAAGCCCAAAACTGCACGCATACGCAGATGAAGATGTTCCTGACCCGGTTGGGACAGTCTTCAAAAATTGTGATGTGCGGCGACGTGACCCAGATTGACCTTCCGTCCGGCAAAAAATCGGGCCTCATTGAAGCGCAAACCGTGCTCGCGAATGTGCCCGGCATTAAATTTGTCAATTTTGACGAATCCGATGTGGTGCGCCATCACTTGGTGCAGGAAATTATCAAGGCCTACGAACGATACGAGAAAAAAGCTCCCAATTAAACCCGAGCGTATTTCTTAATGCCTGAAAAATA
>CAZEFF010000061.1:12067-14419 GCA_964511315.1 uncultured bacterium
CTTCACGAAATCCCCATGCTGGGGGATATCATCATTTCAATCGATACCACCGCCAGACAGGCTGAGGAATACGGCAATGACTTTCTTTATGAGCTCGCGTTTTACCTTTGTCATGGGATTCTGCATTTGATGGGGCATGATGACTCGACCAAAGCGCAGGCTGAGCGTATGTGGGCCAAACAGACAAATGTTTTAAAAAAAATAGGAATTAATCAAGGTAAAACTAAAAAGGTAAAAGGTAAAAAGTGATGCTGAAATTTTACCTTTTTAATTTTTACTTTTTAATTGGGTTTTAACCGTGGCCATCCAAAAAACCGAAGCAATCGTCTTAAAAACAATTCCCCTCAGGTCCAGCTCTCTGATTGTTACTTTTTTTACGAAAAATTTCGGCAAAGTAAGAGGAGTGGCAAAAGGCGTCCGCGAAGAAAGGCAAAACCGGAGCTCGCTCTATGAGCTTTTTACCCGGGTCGAGATTGTTTTCTATGAAAAAATGCGAACCGACCTTCATTTGATTTCTGAGGCTTCTTTTGTGGATACATATGAATCCATCCGCACCCGCCTGGAGCCCTTGACCTATGCCAGCTATTTTACGGAGCTTGTCGACGAAACGACTGAAGTGCATGATCCTCATCCCGAGCTTTTTGATCTGCTTGATTTTTCATTCCGCTATCTTTCGTCTCTTCCGGGAGAACGGTTATCGAGACTTTTTGAAATCAAGCTCCTTAGTGAAATAGGATGGCTGCCGTATTTGGATGGGTGCGTGGTCTGCGAAAATACTTCGATTGAAAAAGGCTTTTTTTCGGCCCGCCAAGGCGCGCTTCTTTGTGAGCAGTGCGTTAAAAATTTTCCGGATGCGCGCCCCCTGGGGCGCGAAGCTTTGGCGATTATGCGGTATTATTCAAAACATGACCTTGAGGAATCCCTCCGTTTTAATGTCAGCAAAACTTCGGAAGATGAGCTGGCCGGATTTATGAACCGCTTTTTTATGGAGAGACTTTCAAAACCGTTTAAATCCCGCCAATTTCTCGAAAAAATCAAGCCCGTTATCCGCCTTTAGATATAGCAAGATTTAGCCTTCCCGCCCCCTGGTTTGACAGCCCCTAGATCGCGTGCTACGGTTTAATTGTGCTTCTATATAGAGGCGGTTAAAACCCTTAACAAACCATTGCGGTAGGGGTGGGAAGATGAATCAAAAAAAGCCGGAGGTAAAGGACGGGCGTCTTTACTTCGACATTTCTAAGCAGGAGCGGGATTCCGCGATCCGGTACCTTTTGGGTGCCATACTCAATACCCGTCAAAAAAGCAGCTTTCCTTCAAACCATTACACCTTTGATGAAGACGTAAACGTCTATTTGGCGCACCTTTTATTCGCCGTTTCTCTCCCCGAATATCACGAAATGGCCGAGCCCTATTTGTCGCTTGATACGAGCGATATTCTCAAGTGGGTCCGGGCCACCGAAGACCGCACTATCCGCTATTTTATTTTTAAGGTCAACGCCGATAACCTTCTTATCCACAGCGCTATTTTTGAGGATTTAGGAGGCCGGACACCCGGTAAACTTTTCCGCCGTTCCCCCAAGCACTTTCGGGAACTCGCCAAACTTTATTATGAACAGGCCGCCGCCTATCACAAACGCATTTACCGCAAAACCACGGGTGTGGGCGAGGTGCTCGAAAAAATTTCTCAGTATTTCGAAGCTTATCAAAATCTTTTAAAGGCTGTCCGCAGAGATTACTTCGATTTTGTCACCAATTTCCGCGACCAGGCCTTTACCCATTTTATGAAGGAAATGCGCAGTTACGAAAATGAAGAAGTGAAAAAAGAAAAAATGGACATTTTTCTTGATCTGTTCGCCCGTTGGATGAAATCACGGAGCGTGCATTTGCAAAATGATATTGATATTGTGGTGGAAGAGCTCCGCGCGCTTGATCCGCAATTTCATTTTGACTGGAAAGAAGTCTGGCGCGGGGAAGGCGGTAACTGGGATGATCAAAGGGAATCGGCTTAAATATAAAGCAGTGAGACTGCTTCGCAATTATTCTTTATGGCATGAAACGCATCGCCGGGAATTTGAAAAGCGGTATCTTAAGCTTCTTGCTGAGATCCTGAAGCTTAAACCGGATTTTGATTTGCTGAAAGAAGCAGGCATGAAATGAAACAGCCTTATTTGGTTTTGCAGATTCAGGATGAAACCTCCATCCGTGAAGAGCTCGGACGCCTTCGGGATGAATTCCTCGATGTCTACTCGCTTTACCTTACGACCCGCATTTCCTGGGTGAGGGATGAGGTCCGGCTCAAAGCCTACGAACTCCGCCTTCTCGACCCTACCTTCCAGTTTCAAGTTAACTGAC
>CAZEFF010000062.1:0-3954 GCA_964511315.1 uncultured bacterium
CCAAAGGCTGAAAAAATTCTGCGCAAGCTATATCAGCCTATCCGTAACACAAAAATTGTTGTGACGGATTTAAAAAGCGCGGAATTGATTAAGCATGCCTCAAACTCATTTCTGGCCAGCAAAATCGCATTTATTAATGTGGTGTCCAGAATTTGTGATGCGGTGGGGGCTGATGTTGAGCGTGTCGCTGAAGGCATGGGGATGGATCCGCGCATTGGTCCCAGCTTTCTTAAAGCCGGGATCGGCTTTGGCGGATTTTGTTTTCCAAAAGATTTATCCGCATTCTTACGCATGGCGGAAAAAATCGGAATCAACTTTGATATTTTAAAAGAAGTTCTTGTTAGCAACGATGTTCAAAAACGCTATTTTGTTAAAAAAATAGAAAATGTCATTTGGAATTTCCGCAGCAAGACGATCGCTGTGTGGGGTCTTTCGTTTAAACCGAATACCGACGATGTCCGCTACGCGCCCTCGATTGACATCATTCAAGAACTCCAGCGGGAAGGTGTAAAAATCCAAGCGTATGACCCAGAAGCGGTTGATCGCGCTCGGCCATTGCTTAAAGACGTTGTTTTTGCGAAAACGGCGTACGATGCCGTTAAAGGGGCTGACGCGCTCGCGGTTCTCACCGAGTGGAATGAATTTACAACGGTTGATCTCAAGCGTGTCAAAAAGCTTATGCGCCAACCGATTATTTTTGACGGCCGGAACATGTTTAACCCGAAAGAAGTTCATCAACACGGTTTTCAATATTACGGGATGGGCCGGGGACATGAATACGGTAAACGGTCAAATTCTAATTAACGAGGCGTTATGAAAGGCATTATCCTTGCCGGCGGTTTAGGCTCTCGGTTATTTCCTCTTACGAAAGTCACCAACAAACATCTACTGCCCGTCTTTAATAAACCCATGATTTTTTACCCCATCGAAACGTTGGTTAATGCGGGGATAAAAGACATCCTTATTGTTACCGGGGGCAATGCTGCTGGGGATTTCCTTAAGCTTTTAGGAAATGGCAAGGCATTCGGCCTTAAGCACATTAATTACACCTATCAGGAAGGTGAGGGCGGCATTGCCGATGCTCTTGGCCTTGCGGCCCATTTTGCTCATGGGCAAAAAGTCGCGGTCATTTTAGGCGATAATATTATTGAAGATGATATTACCCCTTTCGTCAAAAACTTTGCGAATCAAAAGAGCGGCGCGAGAATATTTTTGAAAGAAGTTAATGATCCTGAGCGTTTTGGTGTTGCGGAATTTAAGGGTAGGAAAATCGCAAAAATTGTCGAAAAACCAAAATCTCCTAAAAGTCATATGGCAGTGGCAGGTATCTATATGTACGATTCTTATGTTTTCGATATCATCAAAACACTTAAACCATCACGTAGGGGCGAACTTGAAATTACGGATGTGAACAATGCCTATATCAAGAAGGGCAATCTTGAGTATGACGTGTTAAAAGGGTATTGGACAGATGCCGGCACATTCGAATCTCTCTACCGTGCGAATAGACTTGTCGCGGCAAAGGCGATTAAAACTAAATGAAACGGCTTTTAGTTACGGGCGGCTCAGGTTTCATCGGTTCAAATTTTATCCGCGGGTTTTTAAAATCCCATCCTGAGTGGAAAGTCATTAATCTTGATTTGCTGTCTTATTGCGGAAATATGGATAACAATAAGGAGCTTAATGACAGTTCTCGGTATCAATTTATTCAAGGCGATATCCGGGATGAAAAAGCGGTGGATGCCGCGATGCAATCCGCAGATGGAGTCATTCATTTTGCTGCGGAATCTCACGTAGACCGTTCCATTGATGACCCTTCTGCCTTTCTTCTCACTAATGTTTTAGGGACGCGCATTATGCTTGATGCCGCGCGCAGGCACAAAGTGCGCAGATTCATTCAAATCTCCACAGATGAGGTATACGGCTCGCTCGCGACTGGGGCAGCGGACGAAAATGCCAATTTGCTGCCAAACAGCCCTTATTCTGCTTCTAAAGCTGCAGCAGATTTACTTGTCCGCGCGTGGAGAGAAACCTATCATTACCCCGCGATTCTCGTGCGCAGTACAAATAATTTCGGCCCTTATCAATTTCCTGAAAAAGTAATTCCGCTTTTCGTCACCAACTTACTTGAAGGTAAAAAAGTACCGTTATATGGAAATGGAGAAAATCGCCGCGATTGGATTTATGTCGAAGATAATTGCCGTGCTATCGAATTAGTCTTTGATAAAGGGCAAGAAGGCGAAATCTACAATATTGGCGGGGGAAATGAAAAAAGCAATATTGAGCTGACGCGCTGCATTCTCTCTCTGATGAATAAAGGGCTAGAAATGATTCAGCCCGTAACCGACCGTCCTGGACATGATTTTCGCTATAGCGTGGATACTTCAAAACTTGAAAAACTTGGGTTTAAATCGAAGTGGTCATTTGAGAACGCCTTAAAAACCACTATTGATTGGTACAAAAATAACGCGTCTTGGTGGCAGCCCCTTAAGCGCGATAAATTCACCCTCAAGTAGCATGAAAATTCTAGTCACCGGCGCGGGCGGCATGCTCGGTTCGGATCTCGCTGCCAAACTTCGCACGGACCACCAGGTGACCGGCGTCGGCCTCACAAAACCGAGCTTTCCGATTAACGGAAGCTATCATGATCTAGACTTATCGCGGAAAGCACAGGTTCGGGAACTTGTACTCAGCGAAAAACCGGATGTCATCTTTCATACGGCGGCAATGACGGATGTGGATGCCTGCGAAACAAAGCCAGCGGAAGCACTAAGAAACAATTTTGAGATCACAAAAATTGTGGCTGATGCCGCGGCGGCAGCGAAGGCATTCCTTGTCCACTTCAGCACCGATTATGTTTTTGACGGTACAAAGCAGGGGGAGTACACCGAAAATGATCCGCCGCACCCATTAAATATCTATGGAGAAACTAAACTTTTAGCCGAAAAATACATACGCGCTCAAAACACCAAAGGAGCCATTTTTCGAATTACCTGGCTTTTTGGACAGAATGGGAGGTCGTTCCCCCGAACCTTGTTAGAAAAATCAAAGAGTCAGAAGATGTTTGAAGTCGTTTCAGATCAGATAGGCCGTCCAACCTACACAAAGGATGTCGCCTCAACCTTTGTTCAACTTTTAGCGCAAAAACCTGATTTTTTTTCTCAAAATGGGGTTGAGACTTTTCATTTGACCAATAGCGGAGAGCCCGTATCATGGTATGACTTGTCCCGCTTCATTTTCGCTGAAGCGGGACTTGACGGGATAAGCGTAAAGCCTATTCCAACAGCCCTGGGATTACGCCCAGCTCTAAGACCTAAGAACTCCTGCCTGTCAGGGGTTCATGCGCAAGCGGCTTTGGGCGTTCAATTGCGGCCGTGGAAAGCAGCTGTAAGCGAATTTGTGCAAGCGTTTTTAAATCAACAAGGAACCCGATGAAATCATACACTAAAACATTCGAATCGAAAATTAAGTCCAGAAAAGCAAAAATCGCTGTTATCGGTATGGGCTATGTCGGCTTGCCCCTAGCGCATGCATTCGCGGCCCGCGGATTTGAAGTGACGGGAATCGATATCGACCCCAAAAAAATCGCGGCCATTCGAAAAGGTGAATCCTATATTGGGGATCTAACATCGAAGGAACTCGCTAAAACGGTTCGCGCTGGTAAGCTGAAAGCTGAAGCGAGTTATGATGCGCTCAAAGATATGGATGCTGTAATCGTCTGTGTCCCCACACCTCTCAACCGGTATAAAGATCCTGATATTTCGTTTATCGTTTCGGTGACTGACGCAATTCAAAAACGGCTTCATGCGGGAATGCTGATTGTGCTGGAAAGTACCACGTATCCCGGTACGACCGAAGAAGTTATTCTGCCTGCTTTTCAAAAATCGGGTCTTAAGGTTGGTCAGGATTTCTTCCTGTGTTTTTCACCCGAACGTATTGATCCAGGGAATGAAA
>CAZEFF010000062.1:3964-14417 GCA_964511315.1 uncultured bacterium
GAAAAATACAAAACGCGTGATATCCCAAAAGTTGTCGGGGGAATTACCGCGCAATGCAGCAGACTTGCCTCTCTTCTCTATGGTCAAATTACGCCCAGTGTTGTTGTTGTGAGTTCGTCTCGTACCGCCGAGATGGCTAAGCTTTTAGAGAATACCTTCCGCATTGTTAATATTGGACTCATTAACGAGCTTGCGAAAGCTTCGGAGAATCTCAAAGTTAATATCTGGGAAGCGATTGATGCCGCCAAAACAAAGCCTTTTGGATTTATGCCTTTTTACCCAGGTCCTGGAATTGGCGGGCACTGCATTGGGATTGACCCCATCTATCTCTCATGGAAGGCCAGGCTTCACGGTTCAGACCTGCATTTTATTGAACTTGCGCGCCGCGTTAATGCTGAAATGCCTCATTACGTGGTTTCGCAGGCCGTTTACGCGCTTAATAAGCATGCAGGCAAAGCGATAAGGGGATCCAAGGTTCTTGTAATGGGTGTGTCTTATAAGAAGGATGTTTCCGATATGCGGGAATCACCCGCGCTAGAGGTGCTAGTGGAATTAAAAAAACTTGGTGCGGCCGTCAATTTTCATGACCCTTATGTTCCAGAAATTAAACATGACAATATCGCTTTAAAGACTGTGCCGCTAAGCACGGAGCTTTTAAAAAAGCAGGATCTTGTAATCATTACCACGAATCATACTGTGTTTAATTATGGGAATGTCGTTAAATATGCGCGCCTGATTTATGATACGCGCAATGCTTTAAAGCAATTCAAATCAGATAATATCGTGAGGCTTTAACTGTGAAAAAATCATTGTGTCTGGTAACGGGCGGAGCCGGCTTCATCGGTTCGCATATTGTTGAGGCGCTTCTCAAAAATGGATTCCCTGTACGTATCTTTGATAATCTTTCCACGGGTTTCACGCGCAACTTTTCAAGCTTCAAAGGAGATCTCACATTTCAAAAGGGCGATCTTCGGCAGGAGGCTGATGTCAAAAAAGCTGTGCGCGGATCGCATTACATTTTTCATCTAGCGGCTAATCGCGCTGTTCTTCGGTCTGTGGATAACCCATCAGAAACAAACGAGGTCAACGTTACGGGTACGCTGAAGCTGCTTATTGCGGCGCGGGACATGAAAGTTAAACGCTTAATCTTCACTTCATCCTCATCGGTATATGGGAATACTAAAAAGTTCCCATGCGTAGAAACAGATCGGCCAATGCCGGAATCACCCTATGCAGCGTCCAAAATTATGGGGGAATATTATTGCCGGCAGTTTTCCATGCTTTACGGCCTGAGCACAGTAAGTCTTCGCTATTTCAATGTTTTCGGCCCAAGGCAAAACCCTGAATCGCAATATTCAGCTGTCATCCCAATTTTTATAGATTGCCTTTTAAAGAAAAAAAGCCCTCAAATACATTGGGACGGCAAACAATCGAGAGATTTCTCGTACGTGGATAATGTTGTTCATGGTAACCTTTTGGCGATGCAGGCTTCTCATAAGGCCTCTGGCGAATCGTTTAATATCGCCTGCCATGAGGAATTCTCGGTTCTCGATATCTACAATTCCCTCATGAAAATTTTACAAATTAAAGGGATCAAACCAACTTTTCACCCTAAACGCGCGGGAGATGTAAGGCGCACCTTCGCAGACATTTCAAAAGCAAAGCGCATGCTTAAATTCAAAACACAAACCCGGTTTTATCCGGGACTCGAAAAAACCGTAGCATGGTTTTTAGCAGGGAGACGTTCATGAGCGAGAAACATGTCATTATAACAGGCGGTGCAGGGTTTATCGGTTCGCATCTTGCAGATAACTTTTTAAATAAGGGAATGCGTGTTACTGCGATCGATAATTTCCTTACTGGAAACCGCCAAAACATTGCTCACTTGGCTAACAATCCAAAATTCCGCGTTGTCGAGCATGACGTCAGCAAAACGATTAATTTTCCTGATCCTGTTGATTTCGTGCTGCATTTCGCTTCACCCGCAAGCCCCATCGATTACTTGCAGTTTCCGATTCAAACCCTTAAAGTTGGAGCCTTGGGAACCCATAATGCCCTTGGGTTAGCAAAAGATAAAAAGGCAACTTTTTTGATCGCGTCGACTTCGGAGGTGTACGGAGACCCGCTGGTTCACCCGCAAAAAGAAGACTATTGGGGCAATGTTAACCCTGTCGGGCCGCGCGGTGTTTATGATGAGGCGAAACGTTTTGCGGAAGCCATGAGTATGGCCTATTTTAATGTTCATAAAGTAAATGTGAAGATCATCCGCATTTTCAACACCTACGGACCTAGAATGCGCGCAAGGGATGGACGCGCAATTCCTGAATTTATCAATCACGCGCTGCGCAATGAGCCGATTCCCGTATTCGGCAAAGGAAATCAAACGCGGAGCTTTTGTTTCGTGCCTGACTTGGTCGCTGGAATTGAAAAAGTATTGTTGTCAAATCTCAACGAGCCTGTGAATCTCGGTAATCCCAATGAAATGACCATTTTGGAACTCGCTCAAAAAATCATTAAACTCACCGGCAGCAAAAGCCAGATTACGTACGAACCCCTTCCGAAGGATGACCCTAAAGTCCGGCAGCCAGATATCACAAAGGCAAAAACAAAGTTGGGGTGGACCCCAGTAGTTCCTCTTGAGGAAGGTCTCGTCAAAACAATCGATTACTTCAAATCATTGCTTCCCGTTCATTCATGAAAAAACGCCGAGCGATCATTACCGGGATTACGGGGCAAGACGGCTCTTATTTAGCTGAGCTCTTGCTTGAAAAAGGTTATGACGTTTATGGAATGGTTCGGCGGTCAAGCACCGAAACATTTGAGCGTATCGAACACATTATCGACCGCGTACATCTTGTGCAAGCGGATCTGCTCGATCAACTTTCCATTATTAATATTGTCGAAAAAGTTAAACCGCATGAAATCTATAATCTCGCGGCGCAGTCTTTTGTCCCAACATCATTCGATGAGCCTGTGTTAACGGGGGAGTTCACGGCCCTTGGCGTAATCCGAATGCTTGAAGCGATTAGGCTTTGTGATCGTAAAATACGCTTTTATCAGGCTTCGTCCAGCGAGATGTTCGGGAAAGTTACGGAGTCGCCCCAAACCCTAAAAACACCTTTCCATCCGAGAAGTCCTTACGGCGTGGCTAAGGTTTATGGCCATTGGATCACGGTTAATTACCGAGAAAGCTATAACCTTTTTGCTGTTTCTGGAATTTTGTTCAATCATGAATCGCCCCGGCGCGGAAAAGAATTTGTTACGCGGAAAATTACATTTGGGGTCGCGCGTATTAAACTTGGGCTTCAAAAAACACTTCCTCTAGGAAATTTACACGCGAAGCGCGATTGGGGATTTGCCGGCGATTATGTCGATGCCATGTGGCGGATGCTGCAGCAGAAATCACCTCAAGACCATGTTATTGGAACGGGCAAAACATACTCCGTCCAGCAATTTGTTGAGAAAGCGTTTGATTATGCCGGATTGGATTGGAAGAATCATGTCGTCGTCGACAAAAAATTTTATCGTCCCGCCGAAGTCCATTTGCTTTTAGCCGATCCGCGGGAAGCGATCCGGAAGCTCAAGTGGAAGCCGAAAACGAATTTTGAGCAGCTTGTTGAGATGATGGTTGATTATGATTTGGCCCGACTCTCCCAGCTGCCGCAAAAAAATCCTCTCCCGTGAATCGTGTTTTAATTACCGGCGCAACTGGATTTTGCGGCCGGCACTTGACCGATTATCTGGTAAGCCGCGGCTCAAAAGTGATCGGAACCTATCATCCGAATATTCACAAGAATCCCGCTCCTCGTTCCCAAAATCCCTTTTACGAGCGGCTGAATATCACCGAACATGATCAGACGGCGGCTCTCATAAAGCGGTATAAGCCGGCCTATATTTATCATCTCGCCGCCCAATCAATCGCGTATACCTCCTCAAAAATTCAAGGAGAAACATTCACTGTCAATGTCGGGGGAACCGTTAACCTGCTTAATGCCGTCCGTCAATGCGCTCCGAAGGCACGGTTTGTTTTCATTTCGTCGTCCCAGGTGTACGGTAGAACTTTCGCTCGGCACCCAAAGGTTCGCGAACAGGATAAGCCTGACCCGCTGAACACCTATGCTTTTAGTAAATATTTGGGGGAATTAGCCTGCCTCGATTTTCGACGTAGATTTTCAATCGATATTGTTCTCGCGAGGCCCTTTAACCACCTCGGTTCCGGCCAAGCACCGACCTTCGTTTTTTCTGAATGGTGCCGTCAAATCGCATTGATTGAGAACAAACTCGCTCAACCCATCATTCATGTCGGAAATCTGAAAGTTTGCCGGGATTTTCTCCACGTCAATGATGTCGTCCGAGCCTACGAGCGAATAGCACTTCGCGGTAAAGCCGGTTCTCTATATAATGTCGCGACAGGCCATGCAATAGCCCTGTCCGCGTACCTTCATTATTTGCTGCGCTTGTCTTCATGTTCCATAAAAGTAAAGGTAGAAAATAAATTAAAACGCCCTAATGAATTAATACAAACCGCGGGAAATCCCAAAGCCTTAGAGTCGCTGGGTTGGCGGGCTCAAGAATCAGCTTTTGACGCTTTGCGCGATCTTCTCAATGATTGGCGCGGGCGGATCAAAAGCGAAATGAGAAAATCATAATGGATATTTATCTTTCCGTAGTTATTCCGGCATACAATGAAGAGGCGAGAATTGGCGCTACGCTGGGCGCGATTATTCATTATTTAAAAAAACAGCGCTACGATTCTGAAATTATTGTTTCGGATGATGGCAGCAAGGATCAAACGGTTTCTGTCGCTCGCGAAAAACTCAGGGGTTTCCCGCATCAAGTTCTCCTAGCTCCAGAGAACCAAGGCAAAGGCAGCGCGGTAAGACGCGGCATGCTCTCCGCAAAGGGAGAATATGTGCTCTTTACCGATGCTGATCTGTCCACTCCGATTGAAGAAGTTAAAAAATTCATAGAATTTCATGAACAAAATAACTATGACGTGATTATCGGGTCAAGAGCACTGCCTGAATCGAATGTTGAAATTCACCAAGATTGGAAGCGGGAATTAATGGGCCGGGTTTTTAATTTTTTCGTCTCGCTGCTGGCCTTTCGTGGAATTCTCGATTCTCAATGCGGCTTCAAAAGTTTTAACCGGAATGCCGCAAAGGAGCTTTTTTCTAATCAAAAGCTCGAGGGCTTCAGTTTTGATGTGGAAATTATCTATTTAGCCAAGCAAAGCGGCTATAAGGTTCTCGAAGCCCCCGTCACTTGGCGCAACTCAACGCAGACACGGGTACGTCTTTTTAAGGATCCCATTCTCATGTTTTGGGATTTGCTCAAAATCCGGTGGCTCCACCGAAATCATGTCCCAAACTAAGGCAAATAATCTTCATTTCGCCGCGCTGCTTGCGGTCTTTCTGCTGGCACTTAGTCTACGATTATGGTCTATTTCATTCGGCCTTCCGAATCTTTATCATGCCGATGAACCTATCATAGTGAACCACGCTCTTGCTTACGGCACGGGAGATTTCAATCCGCACTTTTTTAAAATACCGCCACTCACGAGCTATCTTGCGTTTTTTATGTATGGGATTTGGTATTTGATTGGAAATATTAGCGGGATTTTTAAAAATACGCATGATTTCTCCGCATTGTTCTTCTCAAATCCCTCATCATTTTATTTGATTGCTCGCATCTTTTTAGGTGCTCTTCCGGGAGCTGCAACCGTATGGGTCTTATACGGAATAATTCAAAAACATTTTTCATCGCAAACAGCGTCTTTCGCAGCGCTGCTGCTTGCTGTAAACTTTTTACACGTTTCAGATTCTCACTATGTTTACGCAGATATCCCGCTAGTTCTCTGCATGACGTGGGGGATGGGGATAATCTGGTCTCTTTTTGATGATTATTCGCCCTCGTCGTTAAAACATGGGCTTTGTGCGCTTGCCATCGGACTTTCCGCGGCCATTAAATATAATGGCGTTTTTTTGGCTATTCCCTATATCGTCACGGTTTTTATGCTTCAAATTCCCGCAACGGCGAAAGTTAAATTTTTAGCAAAATCCGCATTCGTTTCATGCTTGGTTTTTCTTATATTAAATCCGTGGATTGTTCTGGATACGCCGACATTCTTTGCCGAGTTAAAAGCTCAAGCTGCGGCTCAAAGCGGTGTGTATGACTGGTATTATCATATCCGCCGTTCGTTAATCCATGGAATCAGTTTACCTATTTTAGGTTTAACTTTCGGCGGTTTAATTCTAAGCTTGATGAATAAGAATTCAAATCCCGCTTCAAAAAAGAAATTTGCAGCCGCCTGTTTTCTCCTAGTCTATTACGCGGTATTAATCCGCTGGGCACAGCCGTACCCCAGGTACGTACTACCCTTAATCCCGCTCTGCTGTTTTTTTGCTGCGGATTTTATTCATTCGCATAAGCTGTGGGGAAGCAGGCCTCTAGCAAAAAACGTAGTCCTTGGGATGTTTTTGTTCGGTATCTTTTTAAATTTATCTAAATCGATCAAGTTCGACAAAATTATGGGGGAAGAAGATACTCGAACTCTCGCGCAAGAATGGATTACTCGGAATGTGCCGGTAAATAGCGGAATCGCGCTTGAAGTTGACTTTGCGATGCCTAAACTTCCGTTTACAAAAGACATGTTGCTTGAAAAACTGCAGGTCTCAAGACATTCCCGTTCCGCTTCTCAGTCGCAAATCGCGCGTTTGGAATTTTTGCTTTCCCAAAATCAGAATTTGGGTTTCCGCTTATATTCACTTTCCGATCAGCAGCAGCTTCAAAGTTCAGAATTTTTGATGGATAAAGAAAAAATTGATTATGACTTTGAAGCCCTTCGGGCAAGGGAAGTGCAGTATGTGCTGATCGCCCGGCTTTGGGAGCGGGACATTCATCAAAACTTTTATGACCAATTAAAGTCACGCGGAGAGCTCATTGCCGCATTTAATCCTTATAATAATAGCGCTTCCGCCTGGGCTCTGGATCATCCTTTAACCGGCGGCCCGTTTTTAAATCAAGATATTATGATGCGGAAGCGGAATGGGCAGCCTCTGTACCTCTACAGGCTCCGGTCATAAAATGCTTTGCCCCTAGCAAGCTTTTCGCTATAATTCCACTCTTTAACCCCCTTACTAAAAAGGACGGATTGTGAAAAAGGTTCTTATCGTAATGCCCAGTTACAATGTTGCAAATGTCATTGCAAAAGCGGCTGCCGCAATCCCTGCGGGAACCGCTGACCACATTCTCGTTATTGATGACTGCAGTACCGATCAAACCTCGGAAAGTGCCCGTAAAGCCGGTTTAGACGTCGTCCGTCATGAAAAGAACACAGGGTATGGGGGCGCTCAAAAAACAGGCTATAAACAGGCTATAAAGCGCGGTTTTGACATTGTTGTCATGGTTCATGGAGATAACCAGTATGATCCGGCATTCGCCCCCAAATTTGTGGCTAAAATCCGCGACGAAGGGTATGACGTTGTTAGTGGTACGCGCATGATTCTGGGAGATGTGCTGAAAAACGGCATGCCGCTTTGGAAATATATTCCTAACCGTTTTCTAACATGGCTTGAAAATTTTGTTTTTCAAACCAATCTCACAGACTACCACAACGGGTACCGAGCATTTTCAGTCCCTTTCCTAAAAACCGTTCCGCTGGACCTTCTGAGTGACAAGTTTGATTTTGACACCGATATCATCATTCAGGCGGCTATACGCAAAGCTAAAATCTCCGAAGTTCCGCATCCAACCCGTTACATGGATGAAAATTCGCAGATGCCCTTTTCAAAGGGCGTCAAGTATGGTCTCAGCATCTTGCGCACAATCGTTAAATACCTACTCCACAAATCAGGTTTGTGGAAACAAGATTTATTCGCAGGAGTCTAAATGTCTGAAACCGTTCTTGTCACAGGCGGCGCAGGATTTATCGGCGCCCATGTTGCCGATTCGCTGTTGAAAGACGGCTACAAAGTCGTCGTTCTGGATGACTTGAGCGGGGGATTTGAAGATAACGTGCCAAAGGGCTGCGTTTTTGTTCCAGGCTCGATTCTTGACACAAACCTCCTTGAAAAAATATTCCGCGAACATCAATTTGCATATGTCTTCCATTTGGCCGCCTACGCCGCTGAAGGTCTAAGCCATTTCATTAAGCGTTTCAACTACAACAATAACCTCATTGGATCCGTCAATCTCATTAATTTATCCATTCTTCACAAAATCAAATGCTTTGTCTTTACGTCATCCATCGCCGTCTATGGAAAAAATCAGCTGCCCATGACCGAAAGCATGCTGCCAACGCCTGAAGACTCGTACGGCATCGCGAAGTACGCGGTTGAACAAGAACTTGCCGCGTCGCGCCATATGTTTGGGCTTAACTCCATTATTTTCCGCCCGCATAATGTCTACGGCGAAAAACAAAATATTGGAGACAAATACCGCAATGTGGTGGGAATCTTCATGAATCAACTTATGCAGGGTTTACCCATGACAATCTTTGGGGATGGGAACCAAAAGCGCGCTTTCAGTTATATTGCTGATGTCGCTCCGGCGATTGCGAAATCGATTAAATTTCCCGAAGCTTACAATCAGGTCTTTAATGTCGGCGCGGATAAGCCTTACACCGTCAACGAGCTCGCAAAACAAGTCGCGGCCGCGTTCGGCGTTGAGCCCAAGATTAAGTATCTTGAAAAACGGAATGAAGTGGATGAAGCCTATTCGGATCACTCAAAAGCAAAGCGGGTTTTTAATGCTGTGAATGAAGTTTCGCTCAAAGAGGGAATTCAGCGCATGGCTGAATGGGCTAAAAAACACGGCGCTCGAAAAAGTAAAGATTTTGATAATATTGAAGTTCCGATCAACCTTCCGCCTTCCTGGAAAGTCTCTTAAATCTTTTTCGGTTTTGCCGGCGCGTAAGTGCCGGGCTTCACGGTAGCATGCATCGCGAAACCCCGCGACTTCTGCTCTTCCCAAATATCCTCACGCAAAAGCTTTTCTTCAATCTGATTTGATTGAGTATTCACGCGAAACTCCTTGGCAGGAACAAACTCATAAGTATTAGTTTTGACGCTGAGCGTTATCCACTCGAAAAGAACATTGCAGTTTGGAGGTACTGGAAACGTTTTTGCGTAGCGCAAAACACGCTGCTGAAAAAGCTCGGTCTTTGGAAAGTAACGGGCGGAATTAAAAACGATGACTGACATAATGGACTCACCAACCCATAAAAATCGATTATTGCCTCTTAACTGCCGATGACCAAACCGGGTGTATAAAGTCCGTTTGCCGGATATCCGATCTTCAAAATAAACCTGAATAAAGTAGTCAATGAGTTCAATCGTGAACACTCTCCAGATAATGATTCCCAGCGCGTTGGTGTATTTTTCCATCGCTTTTTGAATCAGAGAAGGCAGGCTGCGTTTGGCATAAAAATTCCAATACATACCCAGTTTAACCAGAGGCAATAAGATAATAAAAGCCCAAAGTAGTATGGAGAAAATGTTATTTAGCAGAGGAATTGGGTGTGACGTGATTGCCTCTGCGGAATAAAATGACTGGATCCAGTGGTGAAGGGCGTCTCCGTTTACGCAATATATCAGCGTTGATAAAATAATCATATTGCAAAGCACGCCCAGGCGGATCAGTAAATGCACAACCACAAAACTTCCCGCGATGATCACAGCACCTAACGCGTAAGAACGGGGAAAGAACAAACATAGCGCGCCCAAAACCTGAAAGAAAATCGCTGAAAAATTGCAGAACTTGAAAAGGGGATGATCCACTCTGATTTTTTTAAATAAATTCGGCCAATATCCCCACGCCGGATTCGCCATGCCAAAATTCATGCCCTTATTTTGCGGATAACCGTGAAAGATTTTGTTCACGCCAGAATCAAGCATCATCACCGCAAAGTCCCATCGAAACGCGAATACGGCAAGATTATATAAACGTCCCCATGCGTCACCGTGGTGGAGAGCATATTCAGTAAAAAAGATATAAGCGGCGAGCCAATAACTAATATAGCCGGGTGCTCCCATGCCTCGCATCGGCGTGGCCCAGCGCAAAGCGATAAAAAATGTATAGCACAGCGCTAAATTAACCAGGCTCAGAGGAACGCTCCAAACGCCAAACGCAATTAGAATAGAAATGGAAATCCAGAAAAGGGTAAGAACCCAGTAACCCGCCGGAGTTAGCAGCAAATCAGAAAATTTATTGGATGGAAGACAGCCGCCGTATTTTTCGCTTGTAAAATACACGCGCCCATAGGGGATCATGAGAAGATGCAAAACAGCAAGGAGCACTCCGTAACCTAACCGGATAATACTGTGGATCTCGAGAGGAAGCGGGAAATCAAAAAATTGCATGCGCTATGATAGCATAAAATTTGAATATTTCAGCTCTAACATCCGTGTCTTGACATGCCCTAGCTTAATCTTTATTCTTTTCCCTTATGCCA
>CAZEFF010000063.1:0-2741 GCA_964511315.1 uncultured bacterium
CGAAGGGATGCTGACAGGGCCTGAGTTTCTTGCGATTGCTAAACGTCCCGATCTTATTCTTTACGGAGTTGAAAATAATGGGCTATATGAAAAAAACCGCCAGTCTCTTTTGAGGGCGTTGAAAATGGGAGAAGGCCTTCAAGGCAATATTGAGGATTTAAAGAAAACTCTGAATGGTTTATCCAACGTTATTTTTTCTAAAAAGCTTAACTTGTGGCTCACAAAGCGTGAACTTTTCGAAAATAATAAATTTTCAATTTCTGAATATGTCCATTTTCTAAAAGAGATTAGCGGGCAGGAAAAGTTAGCGTTTGAAACTCCGCAGATCGAACGCCTCCTGAAAATGGAGGGGCTTGAAGCTCAAATGAGGCATGAGAATCCGGGTATTGGCGAGGAGGAGGCTGCGGAAAAAATAAAATCAATTTTAAAAGATGAAGGCGGTTTCGGGGTTGGAATTTTTGATGAGATAAAATTGCTGGAAAATAAAATTGAAGAACGTTTAATCGTTTCGCCGGATGAAAAACAGCTTTACGCGCTCACGCGAATCGCGGGAATTTATGAAAAAATGTTTTCACTTGCGCTTACCCGTGACGATGTCGAGTTTTTATACCGTAACCGCAGGCAGTTTGAACCCAGAGAATTAGCTCTCGCAATCATGGGGCTTATGCTGCGGCACCATGTGCAGAATGAATCAAAGCCGCTGCCGCTAGTTCAAATGAAAAAAGCGCTCACGGAGTATGAGTTGTTTTATCAAACGGCGCTTTCACGGGATCAGGCTTTAATCGATGGCGCCTTGGAGGGGTTGAAGCTTTATAGCCAGAATTCCGCGGTGCTTGTGACGGGAGGATTCCATACGCCGGCTGTTGAAAAATCATTAAAGGATAAAGGGTTTAGTTTTTGCACCATCACTCCGTCGATTTCTGAAAAAATTGATTTTACGAATGATCAGAAAACTTATTTTAAATCCATGAAGCTTGAAAAAACTCCGATTTCATCTTACGCGGGGACAAAGGATTATGCCCTTCAGCTTCAAGTGCCGAGTCATTTACCCACTAAGGCGATGTTGGCAAAATTGGCCGGAGATGAAAACTTTTCTGAATTAATTTCCGCGGATCCGCGCATGGATTATTTAACCGCGATGATGATTGATTTAGCGGCGACAGGTTTTCGCTTAGAACCGGAAAAAGTAAGAATTCAAAACTACAACGGGCTTTCGAAGGCCGAAAGCCGCCTGGCCTCTTATTATCGCGATTTTTTTGATTCAAAAATGGCGGCGGGATCTTCGGATGCGCAGTCTGGAAGCGCGTTTGTTCCGTACTCACAGAAATTAGGCTTTGGTCTTCGGGTGAACTGGAAGCCCGCTAGGGGTCCGCAAGTCTCAAGCAAAAATACCAGAAGTAAGAGTTTTTCATTCAAAACGGGCGATGGGGTTTTAACAGATGTGCAGATTTTAAGCATGCTGGAACTTTCGGATCTCGCGAAAAAGAACTTTTTACGCCAAGCTGAAAAGAAAATAAACCGTTTCTCAGCCGCTAAGCTAAGTGTCCAGCCGGTTGTTAAGCAGGAGACGGTTTCCCCGGCTGCCAAACCCTTAGAAAAAAAGACCCGTGTGATTCCGGCTGAGGAATCAATCAAGCCTGTTCATAAAAAAACTTTGGTTTCTTCTTCCAAAGATAATTCAGTCTCCCAGTTTTCTGTAACCGGACGTTTTTCAAATGATGCTTTTCAAATCGCAGCTGCCGGAGGAATGGGGCTATTTTCCGTGACGGCGGATATTTTTTTAGTACTTTCGAACCCCGAGCAGTTTGAATCCGCCCGTTCGGAACTCCGCTGCGGGTTTTTAGATTATGTTGGTCCGCGTCTTGCGGGGAGCGATGGCTACTTGCTGCCCGAGGAATATTTGGACGGTATCGCGAATTCGACCCGCATTCTTAGCGGGCGGGGAACGCAGGCGTATGGATTTGAAGTGAAAGCGCAAGACCGTAAAGGAAATGTTGTCTTGCTTGGACTTAAAGATGTGAATCCAAAACGCGCGGTCCTTCACGACCGTCTGAGACAGGATATTGAAGGAGAACTTATCACCGCGTATCAATCCGGATATTCGCCGCTGGATGATTTGATCGATTATTCTTCGCATCTGCGTTTTGGAACTTCAAGCGAACCCTCGCAGCTTGAAACCCATCCGCATCCAAGCGAAGAGCAGATGGTCGCTTATTACAATTGGTCGGATGGATCAAAAAAAATGACGCGGCAGAATAAAAATTTTCAGGTCAGTGTGAAGCATAACGGCGACAATGACGGAACAAAAACCGAAGAAGATATTCTTCGTGATCATCCCATTTTTGCTTTCGGAAAAGAAATGAGCTACAACGATATCCGCAATGAATTGAACCGGATTTTGTATAAAGACCAGACAAAAGGGGATTCTCCGGTGATCGCCTCTATGTTGGCGCTGTACAATACTCAGGGCCGGTGGGACGCGTCAGTCCGGCTTGCTTATCTTATGCTGGCCGGAGAGCTCAAAGATTCATTTGGGGGATTGACCGAACCCGCGCAAATCACCAAGGTCGTCAAACGATGGGGAACCGTTTTTGAAGAGGAGTTTGTTCATCATAAAGATAGAGTTTTAACGAACCGGAACGGACAATGGGTTCCCGACGCTGATTATCTTGATCATTTTTTTATACCTCAGCTGATTGCTAAAATTAAAACAGACCCTCGGATCAAAAAAGACAAATATC
>CAZEFF010000063.1:2841-13143 GCA_964511315.1 uncultured bacterium
CCTCAGCTGATTGCTAAAATTAAAACAGACCCTCGGATCAAAAAAGACAAATATCTTGCCGCGTTTTCAGATAGTGATCTGGAGTCCTTTGCTCAAACCGCGGTATTCAGTTTTCTTCAGCACAATACTTACCGTGCCATTCAAATGATGATGGCGACATCGCTTCAATCGAGCACTTTTGGACTTTCAGTGAATTCTACGCTTGAGCCCCGGATGAAGTTTTGGGTTGCGAAAGGTCAGCCGGGAACCTTGGGACATAATCCCAAAACCGGCGCTTATATCGCGGCGTCTGATCCCGGAGCGGTTTTTGGCGGATTAAATCAGCAGTCAAAATTTTTGACGCTCAATGATGATCAAGGCGAAATTGTGCGGCTGAATATGAAGAACGCGAGAGCGCCCAAACTCAATATTTTTTCTATGGCGTCTCATCGGGAGCTTAGTCAGGAAGAGATCGAAGCCCGGTGGGCGCCCATTGCCGGGAATCCTTACATTACCCTGCCGTCTCGAGCAAATTCTGAAAAATCAAACATGAAGCAGGATTTGAGTGAACTGAATCAAGTCATGGCAAAAGTGGATGATGGTTTTGACGTCAAACATCGGGCAAATCGGAAAGCGCCTTCGAATCGTCTTTCCGCTGATCGGTTTAACGCGGCCCTTATTGACATGGCCCATGAACACCGCGCGTGGCGCGAACAAAAATTGCAAGCCTGGCTCAAGAGGGGAAGAAAAGCGAAAGATTTTCGTGAAGAGAGAAATCAGGAAGCGGATATCGTATTTATCGCGGAAGGGCCGAGCTTTGATGTGACGATCAGAAAAAAGCAGGATTTGGAAGCAGTGATGCCGGGTCTTCATGTGCAGATTGTCCGCGGGAATGAGTACATGGCAAAGAAAGACAACTATTATTCGGGGAATGGCTCTCCGTTTAGAATCGGACCGAACACAATTATTTTTTCGATAAGCCAATCGGGAATGACTTTCTCAAATGTTGAAGCGATCCGCGATGCGGAAATTATGAGAAAGAACGGAAAAGTTCGGGATGTTTTTATCATGACCGGAGAATGGTTCACCATATTAGGGCGTTCGCTGGGGCAGGAATATTTTCCAGGATCAGATTTCGGGGGCAGAATTTTTTCAAATATGAGCGGGCGCCGGCTGTCCGAAGCGGCGACGATGGCGAGCGCGACTGACTTTTTCTTCACGAAGCTTTTTATGGATACATTCAAAGTGCTTGGTAAGGAAGTTCCTGAAGGTTCTTTGGAATATATGCCGTTTAATATGAAGCTTACGAGTCACGCGATTGACCGTCTAGAACAGGAAGTTTCACCGCTGCTTAAAGAGGGTGTATCGAAGATAACTGGGACAGATGCGAACGGAAAAACTGTTGATTCAAATATAAACGAAGCCCTGCTTGGACAAGGGCGTGATATCGCGAATCATGTGTCCGAGCAGTTCTTTTCGCTGGTTGCGGTTCGGCTGTATACGTTTTTCAGCGTTCTGTTCCACCTTCCAATTTTTCAGACGATTGCTTTTTTATTTACCTTCAGCATGATCCTTATGACGGAAGCCGAATCCTTCGTGGAAGCGCTTCAATCTCTTCCTGTGCTCGAGATCGTTATGTTTTTTGGTGTTTGGTTTGTCGCGCATGTTTTGGATAGTATTTTTTACACCTTTCAGGATCTTTTTTATACGTATTGGCTGCGTTATGTTCAGGGACGCGCTGTTCTCGACCGCGTAGGACCAAGGTTTCTGGCCATTGGCAGTCCGCATTGGTCTCTTTTGCGGGATTATTTCCGCGCCGCGCTTTTAGAGGCTCCCGCAGTTTTGCAGCTCTCTGGCGTCGATGGCCGAAAAGTTGAGGGCGATTTCATGCATGCCTTTAAAGATGTGCCTCGAGGCGCCATCGGTTTTTTTCAGTTTGATGATAGCCCGGAATCAACAACTCCGGTGACGCTGACGGCGGGTGCCGGAAAAATGTCGATTAATCAAGCGAGCGGTGTCCGGAATTGGGGAGCGGGTCCGCATATTTTGATCAATACGCTGAATCCCGCTGTGGCAAGCCGCTATAAATATCCTCCGGTTACGGTAAGTGAGGGGAATGAATTCGCGGACAATGATCCTGCGCTGAACAATGAAGCTTTTCGGACATTTCATTCCCGGTGGTTTAATGAATTAAAGCTGCTTGTCGCGGGACAGGTGGTCGCGGCTGAGATGGCAGAAGTTCTTTCTAAAGTGGAAATACCATTTTATGTCAGGCGTTCTGAGTCATGGAGCGCGTCTTTCTTAGAAATGTTCGCGAATATATTTTCACGGCTTTATTCGCGTATAGCGCTCAAGGCCTATTCCGCGATGATGCAGTTTTGGTACCGCACACCGCCGATGGACCGGATTTTCGCTCCTGGAAAAGGGCAGAGCGGCCTTACCGTTTTTACGACTCAGCTTGTTGCTCCGAGACCTAATAAAACCGGAGAAGCCGCCCGCAATATCCGCGCGATTGCTCACGCGCTGATGCGCGAAGGGCTGGATGAAAGCGCGCCTTGGATTCCTAAAGCCGGCAGCGATAACGAAGATAGGGCCAGCGTGATCGCATATGTTTACGCGCAGCTCTATAACCCGCGCGCGGACCGCCAGCCCGCTTTTGTCAATTTGCGCGCGCCGATTGAGCCGTCCTCGCCCGAGATGGAGAATATCACTGTCCCTGCGTTGGCAGGGTCCGGTGAGCGTTATCCGCGGCGTCGTGAGTTTTCATGGGGAGGTTCTGCGGAAAATAATGAAGGATCCGCTCGTTCTGAAGTTCGAGGGGATCGATCAAAATTGAAACTGCGGCTTGAACAGCTTGAAGACCGCCGATTTTTGGCGAACGGAGCGTTTGAGTATTATCTGCCTCATCCGAAAGCGTTTAGCGAGTTCGTTGATGTTGATATTCAAACTCAAGACGAAGTGTTCAAAGAGCTTGGTGGATCTCCGCAAGCGGAGAATGTGAAAGTAGTTATCGGAGAAGAAACCGTAACTGTTGATGAAAATGGCCCGGTGACACGAATCGAGTTTAGCTATTATGTTGACGAGGGACTTGTTCGAGTCTCGCTTGATGATTTCAAGTACGACAAGCTAGGCAAACCCATTTCCTTTACTTATACGGAAAGCCGCGACGGAAAAACGGTTTCGCGCCAGATTGATGGGAAATTCACGGAGTACGATGATAAAGGGCGTCCGGTTAAAGGAATTGCTGAAGATGAAAAGAGTCAATTTAAAGCAGTATTGAGATTCTCTTATCCGGAAGCGGTCAAAGACTCGAAGGTTGGTGTGGTTCAAGAAGCTATGATCACTGAAAAAGATGGTTCAAAAACGATTGTTAAAATTGATATCGAGACAATTAAGTATCAGGTAGATACAAGCGATGAAGATAACCAGGCAATTGAAAACGGCACTGTTATTGTTTCTTCAAGCGGCGGCGGAGGCGGAAGCTCAGATAATTCAGTGTCTTCAAATTCTGGCGGCAATGATGAAAAAAAGCAATCAGCCTTCGAGGAGTTGGATCTTGGCGGCGGCAGCGCAAACCCCGGAATGCGGCCGCAAGATGGATTGAAATTGATTCCTAATTTCGATCTTAATCCGATGCCGGGCGCACCTGGGGATTATGATTTGGCTGAAGCTGAGGAAGAAGTTGAGAATGTAGCCACTCCTGAGAACGGTGCGGATTCACCCGCTGCTATTTCGGCTCTGAGAGCTCCGGCGCCTTCCATTGATGCTAGCAATGAACCTGAAGTGCCAGTGCCGGGCTCTTGGAAATCGCTCGATGCGATTGCTGCCGCAACGTTGGCTGTTGCCGCTGTCTTTCATGTCAAGAAACCTTCCAAGAAACAGACCTTACTTTTTTGGGGGAGTCTTGGGCTTATCTTTGCAGCCGGGACTGTTTTTGCATATTTCTTCGCATCTGGACTTGTGCCCGTAATTATTCTTGCTGCGGTTGCCTTTTTTTATTTCACTTATCATTTAGAAAAGCAAAATACTGTTCGAATATCCGTGAGCCGAGATGGTAAGACCTTAAATTTATTCTTACCACCATCTGCGGGAGTTCAGGTTCGGAACCGAAACGTTCAGCTGACTTTTCAGCGAGTCGGAAGCGAATATCGCACTTCTGACGGGAGTCTTCGAGCATTGGTTAACTCTACCGGGCGGGAAATATCCTTCTTTCATGCGGATGATAATCAGTTTCCATTTATCTCTACTAATGGTGAGGAAACTTTTCAGCGTATCAATGTTCCAGTGAGTCGATCGGTCATAAACAAAATTCAGGTGGTTTCCAGCGCAACGAGAACGCAGCGCGGTGCAGCTTTCAAGGTTTCTCCGGCTTTTTTAGTTAAAGTTCTTGGATATGGATTGCTGACGGGTCTAATCGCGGCGTTTATTTGGTTTGGTCTTCCGGCCATTGCGGCATGGAGTCAAATTTCGGTGCCCTCAGTTCTTTTACAGCAGCTACTGCAAAACTCCTCGGCCTTGCTTTTTTGGGGCGGAATTCTTGCGCCGGCTGCGGGATTTCTTTGGATGCTCAAGGAACCGAGAAAGAAAAGCGCGCGGCTTTCGTGGGTTGCATGGACGAGGGGATGGATTTTTCGCGCGATGTTTCTTGCCGGTGTTGCCGCGTTAGGATATGGAGCTCTGTTCTTGGGGTTAGCTCCATTATCATTTATTGCGGCTGGTCTTTGGCTGTTTTATGGATTTATTTTCATTGGTTATTTGATTCCGAATGCGTTGGGATGGTTCGCTACGGTTCTTAGTATTCCGTTCCGATGGATGCCCCGAATTTACGCGCGTTCATCGCTGCGGCAGGATTTAACAGCTGCTGTGGGCATTGCCGCGATTGTTTCGGGCTCATATTTTGGATATCGGGCTTACTCTGTGCAAATCGAGGATTTTGAACGGAAGATACAAAATGTTACGCAGAACTTCTCGGCCGCGATTTGGCCCAAAGAAACTTTCAAGCCTGAAAAAAATTCTGAAGATAAAATAGTTCCGGAAAATTCTACGGCGCAAGTTTCACTAGGGATCGAAGAGGACAGTGTGCTTCCCGCTAAATTTGAATTCGAGAATATTGAGCCGCTTCTTTATAGTGCCGGGGCAGAAGATATTACGGTATCTGTGATATCTCCAAAAGAAGGGTATCTCAGCTTGCATCCGAAGTCTGGTATACGGACTAATGAATACCAAAATCCAGGCAAGGCATTTCCCTTAGTGGGTGGAGAACCCCTATTGCATGTTGAACGCCCTGTCACTCAAATAAGTGCTGAACGCCAAAAAGTGATGGCAGAATATTTAAAAGCTGTTGCGGATCGATTTCAGCCGCTTTGGGAAAGAGGAGTTATGTCCGAGCGTGAGCGGTTGTTTTATAAATCAGCTCACGTTCTGACTAGTGTTGAAAACTATGATAGCGCCCAAGAAGCCGATGTTTATGGGACGATTCGTGTTCCTCTTGCGACTGGTGAAAAAGGATTTCTTTTGCCGAGTGAACGTCCGCTCGGAACGACCAATGGGACAACTAATTCGGATGAGAGTTTAATTTTAGGCAGAGTTCACAGTCAGCATAGGCTGACAATGAGAGTGGCTGTGCCTCTAAGTGTTTGGAATCAGTATGATTTAACAAAAATTAAAACGACGGTATTGTTTGGAGGACAGCAGCGTGAGGCGCGAGTTGTTCACCTAACAGCAGAACCGCGTCTTGACGGTACGCTTATTCTAACATTGGGGTTGTTATCAAAAGAGCAAATTTTTGGCTGGGATTTTGCTAATAGTAAACCCGTTCCGGTTAGTTTGCTCCTAAATCTTCAGCCCAAAGAAGATAGCTCATTGTATAGCAATCATCTTTCTGAGTACGTGCAGGTGAGTTCCTATGCGCAATTGGATGATCGCAAGACTTTTCCTGTCAATTCTACGGATGCGATTGGGCGAGCAAGTTTTAATGTAGAAGAGTCATCTTGGGTCAGTCCCAAACAAATTGTTGCAGGAGTGGGAGAAAAAGACCGTGAGAGACTCAAAGCGCTGATTCAACAGAGTAAAGAATATTCGCAAGAAGTTAAACGGATGTTGGAAGCATACTTGCGCCTTTATTATAAAGGGGCAATGAACGCCGCGCCGCCTGAGGTGCGAAAATTTTCCGAAGATGTTAATCGGCTTAGCTTGCTTCCGGGCAAGTGGAATACTCTTGATTATGAGGCGCCGCAAGTCGGGATTATTCACAATACGTTTAATTCTGAAGGTCAAGCGGTTCTTGGGCAGCCTGTTGCAGAAATTCTTACGCCCCAGATCACCATTCACCAGCGGATTGAAAAACGGATCGGGGTAAACATTGGAGATATTGTGATTGTCCGGCGTCCCGCAAGCGAAGAAGAGACGCTCGGGATTGTGCGGCAAGTGAATCGGGAGCTGACGAATAAAGATCGCGGTGAAGATCAGAAAAATTTTCAGGAAATTTCGATTGAACTGAATAATACGCCGAGATTATGGTTTTTCAGCGGTGAATACGGTGTTCAAGTAATCTATGTCCCAGCAGATAAAAATGGCGTGAAATCTCAAAAAGCTCAGGAATGGCTGCGGGGTCAATACGCGAATCTTGAGCGTGAGCGGGCGCGAATTTTTAGTAGTGCTAACATTCAGTCGTTAAAGCCGCTTTATCCGATGCAATTTGTAACACCGGCGTCAGAGAGCGATCGGCTGCTTTTGATTAAGTTATTAGAGGCCCCTTTGACTTCAAATGAAACTGGCGAAGAAAATATTGCCTTTCAGAATCTCCCGAAGGCGCTCGCAAATGAACAGCGAGGAGATAAAGATCCGCAGTTTTCTAACGAAGGCAATTTGGAATTGCGGCGGATTTTGAATGAATCAAACGGGGGGCAGCGGCGAGAGTGGATGCGCCTTTATCTGCAAAATCAAAATATTCCGCTTCATGATTTGAAAAATATTATTCTCTATGGGCCTACTGATACAGCTCAGATGAGCCTCGATTATTTGCTCCGGCAGCGAAGAATTGCTGACCTGGTCATGATTCACCGTGATCTTTTTGCGAAAAGCCCTGAGCTCGATATGACTAAGCTTGCGCGCGCGCATATCATTGAACTTATTGAAACGGATGAAGATCCTTTAAAGAGACTTGTTCAGCTAGAGCATGGCGATCTAAAAAGGGCAGCCGCTCAGGAGTTTTTAGTTTCATTGATTTCATCTGAAGACGCGGCCTTTGATCCTGATCTTGCGATTTCTGTCCGCAAAGTTTTATCGAGCAGTTTTTGGCGGACTTATGCAGATAAACTGCAGCTGGCGCGGGCTCTTGAAAACGTTTCGAAAGGTAACCCCCTTGAAATCCGGCGTAAAAAAGCTGCTTTTCTTATCCGCAATATTGTTTTTGGACAAATCGCGCAAAATGTCCGATGGGCTCACGGGGAACCGCAGGAACATGCTAAGGGCGTAGGTGCGGTTCAGCGATTTGATGGCTGGGTAGCGGGCTGGTTTTCACAACCGGGAGTTTGGGATCGCCTTGAAATAATCGAAAAAAGCAGGATGGACGATCTTGAGTGGCTGGAGCATTCTCCTTGGGTGATAGCTTATACCGATCCGCGCGAAAATTTTAATGGCCGGATTCACCAAGAACTTTATGATAAAGCCCTAGATGCTTATGAAGCAGCCAACGCGGATGCTGAAAATACAGCGGTTCGGGATATTACTGTTTTAGATTTTGAGCCGCAAACAGGGAGCTTTCATTCTGATCATGTTTATAAATTTTTGGATCCCTTGACTCAGCGGAACGATTATTTGCAAACGTTAAGTCTTCACGCGCTTGAACGTCTCTTGCAAATGTCAGAACGTCCTGAAAACAAAAACTACCGCTTAAGGCGTGAACAAAT
This sequence comes from uncultured bacterium, assembly GCA_964511315.1. Taxonomy (GTDB): domain Bacteria; phylum Omnitrophota; class Omnitrophia; order Omnitrophales; family Aquincolibacteriaceae; genus CAZEFF01. Next base: position 10,731 of record CAZEFF010000063.1, read on the forward strand.
CGTTGACCGCCTCGTGAAAGAAAATACGCCGCAATCAAAGCTGCTTCTCGCGCGTACGCTGATAAAAACCAGTGACAGGGAAATCCTTCAGCTTCTTTTCGATAAGCATGTGGATGGTCTTTTGATTGATGAAATGAATCATTTGAACAAGGTTTCTGAAACTGAACCGGGGTTGATACTTTTATATCAGCAGGCACTGGCAAAATTAGCAGGTTTAAAGAGTTTTAGCGGTTCTGTAGATGAAGAGGGAAGACGGCGCTTGGCGATTCGGGTGCTTTTAGACACCCTAACAGATTTTGAATTAAAAGATTTGTCAGAAGGACGTCATCAAATGGAAGCGCTGCTTAAAAGCGAAGGCGTCAATGAAGAAATTATCCGGTCAACTGCTCTTGAACAGCTTCGCCGGCATGAAATGCTTTGGGCCATTCCTACAGCCGCTTCTTGGAAAAGTAATGTAACTTTTAAAAGTCAGGTTTTTGTTCAAGGCGAAGCGGCGCTTAAGAATCTTGAACAAGCGCTCGGTAATGACAATTTGAGTCCGGAACGCGTGGAAGCCGCGCTTGCAGCCGGCCGGCGTGATTATCCGGATCTATTCCGCAGAATGACAGCGCTTACCGCTTTCCGTGACGCGGAAATTCAGAATGGTTCGAAACGGGATCATGTCGGGCATCTTCAAACTTGGAGGCTTTCCATTGGATTAGTGCTTGGTGTGATTGCGCTTGCCGCTGGTTTTGTTGGCGGTTTTATCAGTATGCGTTCCTCGAGGCCGTATTCTCTTAACCGGCGGCGGGGAAGTTTTTTTCCTCGGTTTTCATTTTCAAATCTGTTTTCATTCAGGACTCGCCGAAGCCAGAATCGAGAATCCGCGGGGGAATTTGAAACAGATTCAATTGATGAAGAAAATAATGATGTGAACGGAGAAGCGCGATCCGAGGTTCGTAAGGCTCCGGAAGCTTTGCTTCAGGCCGTGGAATCAAAAGAAATTTTTTTGAAAAAAATCCGTGTTCAACAAGAGTTGAATTTTTCCATTTATAAAAAACTTGCGAGGGAACGCGGGATTGATTTTAGCAAAGCACTTTTGAATAGCCATGCGGTTATTGAACGGAAGTTTTTGAACATTGGATCAGCCCATCAAAATGGGGAAGTGATCCTGAATTATGAAAAAGAATCTCATACGGAAAACTTTCCCCAAATGCTGGCAAAATTTATGACTCTTAATCCCGGTGTCCGGCAGATGAACCTTATAAAAGGAAGCCGCACATCGAATGAGGATTGGAATGCCTTTAAAACCGCATTGCGGACTCTGCCTGGATTTAACAGGCTTCGAGTGAGTTTTGGAGATGAAAAAGGATTCTCGTCCCTTGAAACTTTGACGATTGGAAGGCTAAAAGCGCGGAGACTCCCGATTGAGACGCTTATCCAGGTTCTTGAACCTTCGAAAGTTAAATTAGAGGAGCGTAAGGACTATGAAACCTTCCTCATGGGAGCGGCGCTGCTAGGCAGAGAAACGATCATCGTATTGGGTGGTGATGACCCCATGCCTGGAGTGCGGCAGTATTTGACGGTCAATGAGATTTTGGAGACGATGTTCCAAGCCCAGCGCCGGGTCCTTGAGTCCGCATAACCTGAAGGGGTGTTCGCCTGGCAGATATGAAATTGCAGTTAGGCCATAAAAATATTATGGATGCATAAAAAAGTTTGTTTTTTCCCTCTAGAATGTTTTATAATGATTGTGCGGTTAAGCCCCTTTTATAACATGATCGCATAAATCATGAAAAAAAGTCCCGGCAAGCTCAAAAAAAATTCTGCCAAGTCATCTGCAAAGAAGGCTACTGCTTTATCAAAAAAGCGTTCTTCTAGATCAAAAGCGTCCTGGAAAAAAAAACCCTTAAAGTCTAAATTTTTGCCTAAGAAAACGGTTAAGGCTCGTTCGCTGAAAAAAACAGAAACCATTCTTGTTCATAAGCGGGTGCAGAAAAAATCGAATTCCAGGCCTCTAAAGCAAGATCTTCCGTTTTCTTATGGAAAAACTAAGTTGAGTCTTTTGGTGCGGGATCCTGAGTGGGGATACGCGTATTGGGATTTTTCCGCGGAAACCTGGTTTTGGCTTGAAGGGCTGTACCGCCGTGATCCGGCATGCAGCGCGAAATTAAGAATTCATAACATGGATGAAAATTCTCATTACGATATTGATGTTCATCTGGATGCCAAAAATTGGTATATCCAGTTTGGCATGCCGAATGTTTCTTTTGAAGTGGAGCTTGGTCTGATCGATTCAAAAGGTAAATTTTATTCGATTGCCCGAAGCAACCGTGTTCGCACTCCCCGTAACCGTCCTTCCGATAAAATCGATCCAGCGTGGAACCCGGCTGATGTGGGCTGGGACGATATCTACCGCCTTTCCGGCGGAGAA
>CAZEFF010000064.1:0-13010 GCA_964511315.1 uncultured bacterium
ACGTCGATGAAGGCGTCGAGATTGAACAGGGCGCGGGCGGCAGCGTTTATATGAAATCAAACCGCGAATTTATGAAAAACAAGTTAGACCAGTTTGAAGAACGGATCAAAACCCTCGAAGCAAAAGTCGCGAAACTCGAAGCGTCAAAAAGTCCAGCGCCGGCTCCTCAGGCCTCCGCGGACGCCGCGCCCGCCGACCCTTCTCAAACCCGCGTTTTGATTAATTAATATGAAACTTCTGGATTCAAGGCTTGTCGGCGAGAGCGAGGTTCTGTTCACGTGGAGCGACGACCACCGCAGTTTGATTCCCATTTACGATCTCCGGCTATTTTGCCCCTGCGCGGCTTGCCGCGACGAATGGACAGGTAAACGCATTCTTAAGCCTGAAAAAATTGCCGCAAATATCCGAGCCCTGAATATGGAGTCCGTGGGGCAGTACGGAATTAAGATTCAGTTTAGCGACGGTCACTCCACGGGAATTTACAGTTTCGCGTATCTTCGCGAGCTGTGCCCATGTGAAAAGTGCAAGCCCGCGAAGAGTTCTTGCGGCAATAACCCAGACGCAAAATCTTGTTCAGAAAAGGGGAGTAAATGAAAGTTTTTTACGCGGGCGACAGTCCGGCAGGCGGACCCGCCAATTATCTATTAGCCATTTTGAATGCGATGGGCGCAAAGGTTACGCACGTGCCTCCCGGAGAAAAATTATCCTCGCGCGATTTAAAAGCTTCGTATGACGTTATCATCCTGAGTGATTATGGTGCTGATTGTGTTGATAGCGAGTCCGCAAAGCGTGCGCGTCAAATTGTTGAAGGCGGTGCCGGATTTTTGATGGTTGGCGGCTGGGGATCCTTTTCGGGACCGTTTGGAAAATGGAAGGGAACTTGGGCCGAGGATTTGCTTCCGGTGACGATGTCCTCTAAAGATGACCGGTGCAATTTTCCTTCCGGCGCGCTGATAATGCTGAAAACCAAACACCCCGCGGTCAAAAATACTGATTTTTTAAATCCTCCCGCGATTTGTGGCCTGAATAATATTTCCGCAAAAAGAGGATCTCAGACGGTGCTCACCGTCCGGCCCGTCACCTACAAAGGGAAGATTGGTTTGAGCCCGCGGGAGTATCCTCTTCTTGTTGTAAGCGGTCAAGGCGGCAGGCGAACCGCCGCTTTCGCGTCTGATTTTGCCCCGCACTGGTGCGGCGGAATGGTTGATTGGGGCAAGAAACGCCGTATTCTTCCCGTGAACTCTAAAATTCGCGTGGAAGTCGGTGATCAATACGTCCAGATGATCACCTCACTTATCCGCTGGTTAGGCCGCTCCTCTTAATTCTTACCCGGATTCGATAAGCATCGCCATTTTTCGTAAACCTCACCATTTAATACAACTTAAGCCGCAAACGGCGGTAAAGATTTGCCATTTTCAACCGATAATCTTCTTAACAAGGGGAGGGTAAAAAATGGTCAATAATATGGTGATTTCGTCCGAGATTGAATGGATTGGTTACGAAGATAAAAGAAATATGCTTCAAGTGGAGTTTATTGCCGGCGGAATTTATCAGTACGAAAATGTTCCGCACGACACATACCATTCTTTTTTGAACGCAGATTCACACGGCCAGTATTTTGATCTTCATATCAAAGGGAAGTTTCAATACCGCAGAGTCCGCTGAGGCCGTTTGAGTTCCCGCAAGATTCTTTTGATTGATGATGAAGACAGCGTCCGGCAAATGCTTTCCGATTTCCTGTCTCTGAAAGGGTATCAAACCTTCGAAGCTCCCGGAGGAGTGAAGGGCGTTCAGATGGCGGAGCTGCTGAAACCGGATCTTATTTTGCTTGATCTGAAAATGCCGGAGATGGACGGTATCATGGTTCTTAAGAAGATTCGTTCCATGAATAATCAATCAGCGGTTGTGATGCTTACCGGTGTGTATGATGAAACGGCCGCCCGCCAAGCGATTCAGCTGGGCGCTTACGAATATTTAACCAAACCTGTCGATTTATCCACGCTCGAAAATTTAATTTCCCGTATTCTCCCTAATTAAGATCCTGTATAATTCTCCGGTCATCAAACACGGAGGTTCCGATGGTTCTGCTGCATTCCGATAAAGTCGCGCTGGGCAAAGCCGCGCCCGATTTTAATCTCAAAAGTGTCGATGGAAAGACCTACTCGCTTTCCTCATTTAAAGATAAACAAGTGCTTGTGGTGATGTTTATTTGCAGTCATTGCCCGTATGTTCAGGCAATTGAAGATAGGATTATTCAGTTTCAAAGAGATTACGCGTCTCAAAGCGTGGCGCTTGTTGGCATTTGCTCGAATGACCCGACGGACTATCCCGACGACCGGCCGGAAAATCTTAAAAAACGCTGGCTTGCCAAAGATTACCGTTTTCCATACTTAATCGATGAAAGCCAGGAAACCGCGAAAGCCTACGGCGCCGTTTGTACGCCTGACATTTTTGTCTATGATAGCGAGCGCCGTCTGGCCTACCGGGGTCAGCTCGATAATAATTGGAAAGAGCCTGGGCAGGTAACCCGCAAAGATTTGTGGCTCGCGGTGGACGCCCTGCTGGCACATAAATTGCCAACAAAGGAGCAAGTTTCTTCAATGGGATGTTCAATCAAATGGAAAAAAGGATAAAACTGAAATGAAGTTACCTAAGCCTGTCATTGTTGCCGGAATTTTGATACTCGTCGCTGTGCTTTTGACATTCGCTCAGTTTACGGGCCAACAAATTATTTCAACGCTTGTTTTTTTAAGCGTTATTTGCGGAACGCTTTTTTATTGGCAATTCCGCTTAACTTTTGCTTTTGGGGGGATCGCGATTCTGCTTGCGACGCGGCTGATCGATATTCCTCATGTGATTGAATTTGCGGGTCTCGACATTATTCTTTTCTTGGTCGGGATGATGACGCTGATTGGCTATTTGGAAGAAAAGCATTTCTTCGAATATTTAATCGCGAAAGTGGTCGACAGGGTTGGCCACCACGGCTATAAAATGATGTTTGTTTTAATGTGTCTAGCCACACTTTTCGCGGCCCTTGTGGACGAAGTCACTTCGATTCTTTTTATGATGTCGACGATGTTCCACCTCGCGAAACGGTACAAGGTCAATCCCATACCTTTCTTATTGATGCTCGTTTTTACCACCAATATCGGAAGCAGCGCGACCGCGGTGGGGAATCCAATCGGTGTTATGATTGCCATGCGCGCGCATTTGACGATGGGTGATTTCCTGCGTTGGGCTGCTCCAATTTCTATTCTTTGTCTGCTTGTAACGATCGGTCTTTGTTTTGTTCTGTTCCGCTCAAGTATCCGCGAGTTAGATCAAAAGATGAAAGCGGAAAAGAAAGAGCTTGATGAAGCTAAGCATGTTTCTCATAAGAAAAAAGATATTATGACCTGCTGGATTTTATTCCTCGGTACGGTTCTGTTTCTTGTTTCTCACGCCGCCATTGAGAAGGCTCTGGGGCTCGAAAAGAATTCAATGCTGCTTGGAACCGCGCTGGGCGCCGGGGCGATTACAATTCTTCTTGTTGGCAATGAGGCCCGTGACTTTTTCACACGCCGCGTTGACTGGTGGACGCTTTCCTTTTTTATGTCCCTTTTTGCTTCGGTGGGAACGCTGAAATATGTGGGCGTTACGGAGCGAATCGCTGAAGCCATGTTAAGTCTCGGAAATAATAACCCCACGGGGCTGCTTGTTGTTTTTACGGCAGCCATTAGTTTGCTGACAGGTTTTATGGACAATGTGCTTGCGGTCGCGACGTTTATTCCGATTCTTGGTGAAATCGGAAAAACGGGCGTTTACACCTATCCTTTTTGGTGGGCGATGCTTTTTGGCGGGACCCTTTACGGGAATTTAACGGTGATTGGAAGCACGGCCAATATTGTTGCGATGGGTATGCTCGAAAAAGAGTTCTCTCAGAATATCAAATTTATGGATTGGATGAAGCCAGGTTTTATCGTTTCCACAGTCACGATAGTGATCGCCTTGATTCTGCTTCACCTTCAAATACCGCTTATGCCCAAGTAGGCCTAGCCGTCGTTAAGCCCACTCCTTAGCCAGGGGTGGGCTTTTCGTTTTTAGGGCCCGTTTTAGGACCGTTAAGCCTTCTAAACCAGCCAAACCCTCCAAACTTGCAAATCTCACCATACATGCTACGTTTTAAGTATGGAGATACGCTATTTCAGTACCTTTGACGCGGCCCGAATGTGCCACGTTTCCCCTGGGTCGATGATTCGATGGATCCGAGAAGGGCGCCTTACGGCTGCTAAGACCGCCGGCGGGCATCACCGTATTCGCGACACCGACCTGGTTGACCTCCTGAAATCCCTGCAAATGCCCGTGCCTGATGAGCTATCCGCGGAGCGATCTGAAGCGAAACCCTTACCGCAAAATGCCCCCCGGGTTCTGATTGTGGATGATGAAAGGGAAATTTGCCTTTTAGTCCGACAAATTCTTGAGCTCGAATTTCCCGGCGTTAAAATCGAAGAGGCCCGTGACGGTTTTGAAGCGGGCTGGAAAGCGCATCAGTTTAAACCCCAGCTCGTGATTCTCGATTTGATGCTTCCAGGAATGGACGGTTTTCAGGTTTGCCGGTTTATCCGCAATATTTCTGAATTGAAGAACACAAAAATTTTAGCGATCAGCGGTTTGAATCTCGCGGACAAAGAAAAAAAGATACGAGACCAGGGCGCGGATGATTTTCTCGAAAAGCCTTTTGATCTGGAAAGATTAAAATCGAAGGTGAACGCAATGCTCCAAAATCATTAAGGGGTAAGACATGACAAGCGGAAAGCTTAAGAAAAAATGCGATATTAAAATTTTAGTCGTGGATGATGATTTGCAGATGAACGAAGCTCTTTGCGAACAGCTGAAAGACTGCGGCTTTCAAGCCGTTGCAGCGGCAAACGGTTTTGAAGCGCTCACTTGCCTTGAGCGGGAAAAGTTCAGCTTGGTAATTAGTGATTTAAAAATGCCCAAAATGGACGGAATTATCCTTCTTAAGGAAATTAAGGCTAAGGAACCGGACCTTGAAGTGATCATGATTACCGGGCACGACAGTTCGGACGCCGCGATTCAAGCGATCCGCGCCGGCGCGTTTGATTACATCACAAAACCATTTCAGATTAATGAATTCATTCTTTTAGTTGAGCGGGCTCTTGAGAAAAGTGAGCTTAAGGCGCTTGTTGCTTTGTATGAAGCCGGACAAGTCCTTTTCCATAAACAGCCGCTTAAAATGATGATGGACCGTGTTGTTCAATTAGCGGCGAAGGTGCTGCAGGCTGACGAGGGCTCGGTTCTGCTGATCGATGAAAACCATAAGCTCTACGAGGCGGCTTCGGCGGGTGCCTCGGTCACGGCGACAAAACATATTCACTTCGCCATTGGCGAAAGAATTGCTGCCAAATCCGCGGAAGACCGGCAAGAATATTTAATCGTGGACGGTCTTGAAAATCATCCCGAATTTAAAACGCTCCAGTCGAATCCCAAAATTTATTCTTCGATTGTGTGCCCATTAATTTTTAATGATGAATTGCTAGGTGTGCTCACGCTTAATCGTATCGGGAAGAGTGTTAATTTTACCCCAAGCGACCTTCGCAACGCGGGCATCTTTGCATCGCAGGTGGCCCTAGGCGTGCTCAATAGCCGGCTTGACGGAGAACTTGAAAAGAAGATCACAGAGCTTGGAAACGCTTATATGACTTTAGAGACGACAAAAGACCGCCTTGTTCAAAACGAAAAGATGGCTTCGATCGGACGTCTTGTTTCGGGCGTTGCCCACGAATTGAATAACCCGCTCACGGCAGTCATTGGTTATACGCAGTTGATGCTTCAAGGTGAACTGCCGAGTGATGTCCGTACGCAGCTCAGTGTGGTAAGCCGTGAGGCAGACCGCTGCAAAAAAATTGTGCAGGACCTGCTTACTTTTGCGAGAGCCCGCAAGCCGCGGATGTTATCCGTGGATATTTTGCAGGTGCTCCGTGAAACGCTCTCGGGGTTTTCGGGAGAAATGACCGCGTTAGGTGTGGTGCCTGAGCTCCAGCTGCCGGCCGGGCGCATTATTGTTGATGCCGACCCTAATCAAATGAATCAGGTCTATACCAATATTCTTCAAAATGCGTTGACCGTGCTTGGCGAGGTGACGGGTGTTCGAAAGCTTGTCATCAAAGCGGGGTTAAACGGAGATAAGTTTGAAGTGACATTCCAAGACAGCGGCCCGGGAATCAAAGAAGAACATTTGGCAAAACTCTTTGACCCATTTTTTACAACGCGGGACGTCGGCAAGGGGACGGGGTTAGGACTGAGCATCGCTTACGGAATTATTCAGGAGCACCGCGGGACGATTGAAGTGACATCGAAAGAAAATGAAGGCGCTGTTTTTAAAGTGACTATTCCGGCTGATAAGTCAGAGGCGTTAACTCAAGGTTCGCCGGAAGCCGACGCGAAACCCTCAAGCCACCCGGGTCTTCACGGAGCTTCTAAAAAGATTAATATGATTGTCATTGAAGACGAACCGATCGTTCTGGGGTTCATGAAAACCGTGCTCGAAGCGGCCGGTCACAAGGTCGACACAGCCTCGGACGGTTTGGCGGCGGCTGAAAGTCTCAAAAAAAATCGTTACGATCTTGTCCTTTGCGATTTAAGGCTTCCAAAGATGACCGGAAAAGAGCTTTTCCTGCGTCTAAAGAAGGAGCAGCCGGCTCTCATCAAAAAATTTATTATGGCGACGGGTTCTTTGCGGGTGAGTGACGGGGATGACACGTTCTTTAAGCAGGAAAGTATTCCTGTCATCAGCAAACCGTTCACCGCCAAAGAGCTTGTGGACATAGTTGACAGTCAGAGCAGAAAACTTTATTCTTAAGCATTCCTAACCACGGAGGATTCTATGTCAAAAGACCGCAATTATTTCTTACTCTGTTTAATGGCTTTCTTAATCTTAGGTTTGAGCCCGGCGGTCCGCGCAGAGCAAATCAAATCAGCTGACGGAAAAGCTCCGGCAGGCGCGCGCGATTTTACGCCTCCCGCCGCGGAAGAGGCGAAAGCGGCCGCCGACGCGGTTGAGGAAGAACCTCTTGCTGAAGATGAAAACGCGGCTCTTGACGAGGAAACGGAATATTCGTACGGAACCATTGCGAATGTCGGTGATGGTGCTCTTCAAGTCAAAGAGTACGATTACGATTCCGGCGCGGATGTGAGCGTTGATTACACCGTGGACGCTGCGGCGAAATATGAAGGCGCGAATTCGCTTAAAGATGTTGCCGTGGGAGATAATGTTGAAATGGATTATTTAGAAAAAGACGGCAAGAGAGTTATTGTTTCGATGTCTGTCGAAAAACCATTTACCGAAGAAGAGAAAAGCACCGCATTGGCAAATGAAGGTCAAGCGGATAAGCCTAAAGAAGATCCCGCGGCTGTCACAGCCGCGGAGACGGGAACTCAGGCGGGCTGAGGTTCCATCGTCCACATTAAGGTTTTCTTTTTCTCGAGCTTGAAGCGAAGGGCTTTTTCGAGCAGAGAAGGAAGTTTCTCAAAAGGAATGTCGTAGTACAAAGATCCGCGGTCCGCGATTGAAATTGAGCCGCTCTCCTCAGAAACGACCAAGCATAAACAATCGGTGGCTTCACTGAAACCAACCGCCGCGCGGTGACGCGTTCCCAGTTCGCGGGGCATGTTCGGATTTTCCGTCAAAGGAACAATGACTCCGGCAGCAACGATCGTTCCGCCGCGCAAAATAGTGGCGCCGTCGTGCAAGGCTCCCGGCGGCGTAAAAATAGAAAACAAAACTTCTTTTGAAAGCCGCGCGTCAATTTTAGTCCCCGTGTCGATCCACTTTTTTAAATCCTGATTTCTTTCAAGAACGATCAGAGCGCCGAGCTCGGCCTGCGCGAGCAGACGGCACGAAACGATCGTTTCATATAAAAAGCCTTCTTTTTTCTTGAGCTTGCGGATGGCCTGGTCAAACTCGCGCTTTTTTTTGAGCCGGGTGTAGAAAAAGAGACTGACAAAAGAGGCTGTTCCGAGAAAAAACAGAAAAGTGTAGCTCTCCTGAAGCCAGCGGGGCATGTCCAGCCAAAGATAGCGGGTGATGAAAAGTCCCGCGTAAAGAAAGAGAAAGAGGCTTGAAAAAAGGCTTCGGCCTAAAGACCCCGAGGTCATGACCCTGGCCAGAAGAACGGTGAAAAGCATAATCGCGAGTGAGTGGAAAATCATACCTTCATTATCGGTCAAAACGGCCCGGGCTAAAGCCTTGCAGGGTATGATATTATAAAAAATATGGATTCCTCCTTAACTCAAAAAATCAAAGACAGCTTGCGCCTTTCGTGGAAAGAAGGGATTCCTGCCGCGATTATGCAAGGCATTATGGACTACTATCTCATTCCTTTCGCGCTTGTTCTTAAAGCCAGCGAACTGGAGATTGGGCTATTAGTCGCGATCCCAAACATTGTCGCGTCGATATCGCAACTTACCGCCGTTCAAGTGGTAAGCCGTTCAGGGTCCCGTCTCCGGTTTCTTGTTTGGGCGTCTGCGGCTCAAGCGGTCCTGTTGACCCCTCTCATTGTTTTGACCTTTACAGGCCAACGCTGGGCCATTTGGGCGCTTGTCGGACTTGCCGTGGTGTTTCGCATTCTCGCAAGTCTCATTGCCACGGTTTGGGGGAGTCTTGTCAGTGATTATCTGCCCGCCAATAAGCGAGGTCATTATTTCGGCTGGAGATCCCAGGTCACAGGTTTTGCGGGTGTCGGAGGAATCGCTTTAGCGGGCTTAATTCTATTTTTGCTTAAGCAGAATGTTTCAGCGGGTTTTATGATTATTTTCGTGTTAAATGCCTCTTGCCGGTTTGTCTCAGCTTTTCTGATGGCCAAGATGACCGATTTGCCGCTCGAAGTAAAAAAAGAAAGTCATTTTACCTTTTTGATGTTTCTGAAACGCTTCAAAGAAAGCAACTTTGTAAAATTCGTTTTATTTGTTTCAGCGATTACATTTACCACGAATCTTTCAGCGCCTTACTTCAGCGTTTGGCTTCTTCGTGATTTAAAATTTAATTATATCGCATTCATGTGTGTGCATATGGCTGCTGTGGTAGCAATGCTCATTTCATTTCCGATTTGGGGAAGGCACGCCGACGTCGTTGGAAACGCGAAGATTCTAAAAACGACGAGTTTATTGATTCCTCTCGTGCCGCTTTCCTGGCTGATTTCAGGAAATTTTTTCTACCTGGTCGCGGTGGAGCTTTTCGCGGGCTTTGTCTGGGGTGGGTTTAATCTTTGCGCGACCAATTTTATTTACGACGCGGTGGTACCCGACAAGCGGGTCAGATGCCTCAGCTATTTTAATCTGATTAATGGGCTAGCGCTTTCACTGGGTGCATTGCTCGGCGGATTTCTCGCGGAAAGGCTTCCTCCAATTTTGGGTTCGACGGTTCTAAGTCTTGCTCTGCTTTCAGGAGTGACGCGGGTCTTCGCTCATTGCATCTTTAGCGATAATTTTAAAGAGGTACGGTCTCAGACGCAGAGCATTTCCAGCCTTAAACTTTTCTACAGCGTTCTTGGCGTCAGTCCCGTGGTTGGAAGAGCTAATGACTTTGATATTTCATCTTCAATAAATGACGTCTAGAGCCGTTAAATATTAAGGTATATGCATAAGCGATTTCCTTTACTCCACAAATACTATCTGCTCCTGGCTGCGGTGTTTATAACCCCTCGGCTCGTGTATTGGCTGGCTTATGTTTTTTTTCCAGACAAGGTAAATGCGGATCATCTTAATCATTACTGGATCCTCTCTGAGTCATTGATTCGGGAAGGAAGGCTTGTTCTTGAGGGCGCGCGCGAGACGACTCAAATTGAGCCGCTGTACCCGGTTTTTATCGCTGCTGCCAGAATATTAACAGGTGATTCCGTCGCGGGCGTTTTGCTGTGTCAGATTCTCTTCGCGTTTGTCGGATATATTTATTTTTATAAACTTTGCCGCGTTTTTTTAAAAGATTCCAAAGTTGCCTTTATTGCCGGGGTCATTTATTCGGTCTCTCCCTATTTTATCCGCAGCTCCGTTAAAATCATTGAAGTCCCTTTTTTTCGTTCACTCCTTGTGATTGCTGTTTATTACGCGCTAGAATCGTCGAAAGGACTTCCGCAGGCTTTGCGCGCGGGTTTTTTCTGGGGGCTGGCCCTTTTGACGCGAAGTATGATTCTTCCGGCATTTTTGGCGCTGGCGGTGAAGCTTGTGTTTGAAAGAAAAATCCGTGAAGCGGCCGTTTTCTTTTTGAGCGGGTTTCTTGTTTGCGCGCCGATGCTTACGTACAATCACAGCGTCGACGGCTCTTTTTTTCCCACTCGGGGCGGGGTAAACTTCTTTCTGGGAAACTGCAAATATTACAGCCGTGTCATGCCGCTTTTCCATGTTGATAACCTAGAAGGGTACGCGTATGAACTGCTTGCTAAAGAGCGGCCGGACCTCGTAAACGCGAGCGACCGCCGTAAAGACCAGTTTTTCTACCAAAAAAGTTTCGATTTTATTAAAAATAATTTTTGGCGCTTTTTAAAATACAAGGCGCTTAACATTAGTTACTTTTTCTCAACGAGCATGCTGCCGATTCACCCTTTGGGGAGTTCAAGTATTTTTGTGAGCGACGAGGGGAAGATCGAAGTTGAGATTATTAACGGAGCATTTCCTGCCCGCGGAGCCCTTGAAATTCTCGCGCATTCTTTTTTTCGCGGTTTCATTTTGATGTTTTCAGTGCTCGGCGTTTTTATGAAACGTAAACAACTTTTTTTGAAAGATTTGGTATTTACGGTTTTGTTTTTTAATTTTCTCGGGGTTTACACGCTTTTTTGGCCGTCCACTCGTCTTTATGCGCCGGTCATGTTTGTTCCTATGATTTACGCGGCTTACGCGTTAATGAAAATGCTTTCTAAGGATTCGTGGATTTGGCATTTAATCCCTGAACGTCCATGCAAATCTGAAGGAGTTGGATTTTTAGGAAACTAAGCGGTACAATACGCACACTTTAAACCGTAAAGGAATTTATGTCTGAAATTTTAAAACTTAAAAGTCCCGCGGATTTTATCGGCAAACAAGGCCCCGGAGTGATTAGTTTTGGGTCTGGCCAGCCTGACCTTCCGCCGCCGGACGAAGCATTCAGTGGTTTGACGATTCGAAAAGATCTTCGTTACGGGCTCATTCAAGGGGAACTCAAACTTCGCGAGGCTCTGGCGAAGGAATACCCAGATTCTACGGCCGAAAATTTTGTCATTACCAACGGCGCCTCCGAAGCACTCGACTTAATTTTCCGCAGTTGGGGAAAAGGCCAGAAGGTTCTTCTTCCGCGTCCCTACTATTACTCTTATCTTCCGATTGTTGAAATGGCTGGAATGACTCCGGTGTTCACCGATCTTGTAAAAGGGCGGATTGACCTCCCGGACTTCAATAAGAAGGTCAAGGACTGCAAGGCTGTGCTGATTAACTCGCCTTCAAATCCAACCGGCCGTGTTGAAGAAATCGCGACGCTCAAAGAAATCGAAAAGGTGACCGCGAAGCTTGGTGTTTACGTGGTGTCAGACGAGGTGTACAAGGATCTTATTTACGAGCGCGAGAATTATCATATCAATGGCAACCATGTCATTACCGTCAATTCGTTTTCGAAAACTTATTGTATGTGCGGAGTACGCGTTGGTTATCTTTGGAGTGCTGACAAAAAAATTGTTGAAGACGTCTGCGAAATGAAAACCCACACGTCAATGAACACGAATCTTGTCGGGCAAGACATGGCCCTTGCTGCCATGAAAGTTTCGAAAGACTACGCGAAGCATCAGCTCGAGATTTGGCGCGAACGGCGCGACTTTATTTACAAAGGGCTCACCGAGCTTGGTTTTGATCTTTGGAAACCCGAAGGCGCGTTCTACGTGCTTCCTAAATGCAAAAATCCGCGTGAATTTGTCAGCACGCTTTACACTGACTACAAAGTCATTACTTATTTGGGCGAGTGGTTCGGCGCGCCTGACAGAATCCGCCTTTCTTACGCGCTCGACATTGAACAAATTAAAGAAGGCCTCTCGCGCATCAAACAGGCCATGCAAAAGGTAAAGGTTTTTTGATGCTGATTCTGCAGCAGGAAATTTCCGCCAATGATCTAAATCAAATGGCTGCTAAAGGTTTTGGTGACATGGTAAAAGCGGTTGTTGATATTGAACGCGGGCTTCTCGCGGTTGACGCCCAGCTTCATTCTGATTTAGAAGCCCTGCTCCTGCAGAATGGTTCTAAACAAACAAATCTTTGGGGGATTAACTTATACCCCGAAATTTCCGGAGATGATTTTGTGGAGTATGATTCAATGATTAATCTTCGCCCTTCCGCCGGGAACCGGACGCGCGGAGTCGAGAGCGAAACTGTCCGCGCCGCGATTGTAAAAGTTGTCGCAAAATGGGTGCGCCGATGAGCGTTTTGCACGGAGATCTTGAGAGCCGCTGGAAAGATATGAGCCTTCTTGAACAAATGTCAAATATCGGCAGTGAAGTGGACCGCGCGCTGAATTGGAAAGCTAAAAATAACCAAAAGTTTTGTGATAAATCCGTGGACAGGGCGCTAGAGCTGCTTGATTTCAGTCTGGATTGTCCTTCCGAATTTCCGCGTCTCAAAGAAATCGCCCGTGTCCGGGAGGCGCTGGTGGATTATTTTTTTTGCGAAAACGAGTACCATTCAACCGAAGCTCAGTGGCGCAGGTATTTCCTTCCTTTCACCGCGGCCCTTCGTAAAGGTTATTAGCAATGCTTAGATTCCTTACTTTATTTTTTAGTGTATTTTTTCTTTCTGCCTCTGCGTTCGCGGAGCTGCGTACCGTGCCAATGCCCGCGAATTCCAAAGCGCCTGCGCCAGCGGCTGCTGCTCCAGCTCAAACTTACGAAGAGTTGCTCAAGGCCATTCGAGAGGCGAGGGCGGCCAGCAAAGCCCGTGTCACGCAGGCGGTTGAACAGGAAAATGTCCGCGAGGCCTGGGAAACCGGTAAGCTCATTGAT
>CAZEFF010000065.1:0-12917 GCA_964511315.1 uncultured bacterium
ATTCTTAATATGATTTTGATAATGCTAAAAACGCTGATCCGCGCGGATTCTTCTTCACTAAAAGATATGACACGTTTCGTTTGGATCGTCTCGGGATTTCTTGCCAGCCAGCCTGAAGCGACAATTGTCGCGGCAGCCTGTTTAAATTTCTGAATGCTTTCACCGCTGAAAGGGGTATCCCCTTCCTGCTCAAAAAGAATTTTGATATTTCTTTCCCGAAATCCGCGCATTTCCTGCCAGGCACTTCTTCTCTTAATGGCTGTCCGCATTAAAGACGCGATAAGCGGAATCAACGGTGTCTCTCTTTGCATTTGCCCCATCGCATCCATAATTCCTTTACCCACATTGGAAGCCATGATGTATAAAACATTTTCATAACCGTTCTCCCGTAAAAGCGGAATGACAACCTCGCTGCTGAATTGCCTGGCGAGAGTTTCCGCGTCAGGCTTTTCAAGTTCCCATAAAACGAGCGGCGCTAAAAACAATTCCGCTAGAGCTTGCCTGATTCTCGGCTGAAGCGCTTCCGGCAAAGCGTCTATGTCCGCGTCTTTCTCTTTCAATAAATCAAGAATTTGCCGCGTCTCTTCATAGCCGGCTTGATAAGTTTCAGGCATTAACGCTTCGAGAACAGAAAAGCTTGGAATATCTGTCCGCACTTCCGCGCGGGCGGAACTCATTTCACTAAAAACCCGGATGTCGGAACGCGCAGGCGGCTGGCGGCGGATATAAACAAATTTTCCGTTTGAACTCGCGGTAAAGATAAAGGCGCCGTTTTCCTCCTCAGACCACTCAATCATGATTTGATAACCTTTTTCAGCTGAAACAATATAGGCGCTTTCTTCTAAGACCTCCCCATACTCGGTAATTCTTTGCAGCACATAATCTTTCTCTCCATTTTTCTTCGCGATAATAATATCCGGTTCAAATTCTTTTCCGCCTTGATCGCCGGTTTTCACATAAATCCTTTCATTGGGCGCGGGAAACCTGAGCGAAAAACCCGCTTGAACATTCAGCTGAGAATTTACAGGCAGCTCTTGAGATTTATAACTTCTTGAGACATCCATTACGGAAAGCCGGGTAAGCCCTTCATCCCTTAAATTGGTTCCATGCAAGTCAACCAGCTTGCGCCCATGACGCGGCGCGTCTTTAGTAAACAAATAGGATTGATTCATCGAACCATGATCATCAAAAGTAACTTTAGTGCCGTTACGCGTAATACTTAAATGCCCTTCTCTGGACTTTCCTATTGAGCTGAGTAAGTTGCCGTTTTCATCAAAAGTATCAACGTGGCGCGCCGACATACCTGAAATCATTCCTTCATTGCCCATTTTGGGAAGATGCGCGAAGCGCTCCACTCCATTTGAAACCGTTTTGATCAGCAAACGGGGAGAAGTTCTAGCTCTTGAAAAATCTCTGGCAACTTCTCCCACCGCAAGTCCGCTCTCTTCGTCAAGCACATAATCTTCACGCCGGAATGTAATTTTGATGCCATCTTCAATAATCAATTCCTGTTTTTCCTGATCCAAAACCGAGACGGACTCACCCACCCTGACCGTCACCCAATCTTTACCGTTGTAGTATTGAAGACGGTATTTTCCGTCGTCTTCGCCTTTTATAGTTTGAAACGAAACGTCAGGAATAGAAAACCCTTCAATGTTATCAATATCAACGGTCCGCGTGATACTAATGCGGTGTTTCGTTACAAAATCTTCACCCCCAAGAAGGATCGGCTGGATAAACTTGAACTTCTCAGGCCAGCTATACATTCTTGTTTCGGAGCGGGCCGCGGGAAGCTCTTCCAAATAAGCCTGAAGTATTTTCAAACCCGCATTATCTTTTGACAAGGAGGGTCTGCCCCATTTATCACCGATAAGGTCAATGTATCTTGCGGCAGCGCCAAGATCGAAATTGAGGCGCATCGCTCCGCCTTCATTCATATCGATATAGGTCTTCACCATGACCGGAAGATCTTTAAGCCATTTCTGCCCTTTCAATTCAGCAAAAATCTTATCGAGCTTATTTTTTTGAGCGGCCAAGTCTCTCTGTAATTTTTGAAGCTCAAGTTCTGGAATCCGGTTTTGAAGTCTTGCATTAGCGCTCGTTAATCCCGCCTCAAGCTGTTTATATAGAACTCGAAGGGCCACAAAATTTTGGTAGAACTCATCCGTAACCGGCGCGCCATTCGATCCCAAAAGGGCCCGCCTAATTTTCGCGTCGGGTTCAAGATCGTAACCCGCCCCAAAATAACGCTCACGAACTGAGGGTGGGAAAAATGTAAAACGGATTTTTTGGCTGAATCCGGAAAAAACATTCTCTAAATTTTTCGCTTCGTCTAAAGTTAAGCGGTCTAATCGCTTGAATTGAGGCATGTAAGCGGCAATCTCACGGCCGAAGCTTTTTAAATTCGTAATCGCCCGCGATACTTCCGTCTCCCGGTAAGCCCGCCACAAAGAATAAATAAACTCTTTATCGCTCATTTTATTTCCCGCGCGCTCAAAGAGAAGATCAAGGATTTGATTGTTTATGGATTTTTCATCCGCGCTGCCGGCGCTCGGCAGCCCTTGCCATCGGCTTACCATTCTTAGGACAATATTTCTCGGCTGTCTATTCTTCTCGTCATGGTGCATAAAATAAATAAGATCATGAATATTCAATACCGGGTAACGGTCTTGGAGCTCAAGCAGTGCCGGGACAATCACCGCGATAGCTTGATTTTGTTTTTCAATTTCATTTTGCGGAGCATTAGAAGACAGCGGCGCCGCATAAGGATTTTCTTTTTGGGTTCTCAGTTCCGCGCGGGCACTTACGCTTTGCTTCTGCAGATCTGAAATCAATTCATCAATCAAGCTAGAAAGCTGGGCCGCGGTCATATTGCGCGTAAGCCTGATAAAATCCTTGCGGACATTGAAACTTTTAATTTCGCCTTCAATCTGCCATTCATCGCGGCGGCGGCTTAGAATTTCTGTTAACAAATCATCCATTTTCTTCTCAGCATCAGCATACAAAAGCTGGAGCCCCAGCTTTTCACGAAGCGAGCTGTAATCATTCATCGCGAAATCTAGACCCTTCATCATCGCCTCGGTAGGTTTCTGAACATTCAGATCTTTTAATCTATTTTTTTTCACTTGGAGCTCCGCGATTACAAAATTTGTCACTTTTCCGGATAGAGGCGACTGGATACTTTGCTCGGTAAGCGAATGATTTACCGCTTGATAACCTTCCCCAAAATATTTCGCGGGAGCTTCCGTCAAGGCAGCCTTTTCAAGTCCTCCGGGATTTGCTTGTTCATAATTGCGCAATGTTTCGAGCCAAACTCTAATCGTTTCCTGCCGAGCCGATTCACTCGCCCCCCATTCCACACTTCCCACTGAAACGACCCCGAGAGGTCTTTTTGCCGCGCTTTTCTTCAAAACGGATTCATAAACCGACTCTAGGGCTTTCGCCACTTCCAGCAGATATTCCGCTTTTGGTTCTCCAAAAACTGCTTTTTCCGCTTTCTTGCTGAGAACGTAAAGCCAAAGATACGGAGACCCCGCCTTCACTTCTGAAAGATGAGCGATAATTTCTTCCCGCTTAGCGTCTAGATTGGTCCGTGTTGTTCCAAAAGCAGAATTAAAAGCGTGTTCAGTTTCATGATGAAAAGTTTGCGCTTCAAGCGCTTCCCGGATCGCGTCTTCACTGACTAAACCCGAAACCGTTTTGATGAATTGTGTTTCTAAAAGTTTTCTCCGTTCAAATTCGATTGTTCCCGGCTGGGTTGTGTCAGGCGAGCGTAGCATCTCATGAAGCTGTTCGGCAGCGGTATTCGCCGCGTATGTATGTGAAACCGCAACCTTGGATGCCGCGATAGAAAATCCCCATTCGGTCGTCAAATCCGTGATAAAGAAAATACCGTCGCCCACGCTGATTACTTTTTCCATGTTTCCTGTGCGGGGATTCCGGGCGGAAATAATCTTTACATCCGAAGCGCTCCGCGCGGAAAAATTATCAGCGCTAAGTACCATATTTTGATCACTATCCGTAAACTTAACATTCAGTTTTAGAAACTGCCCGCGCGGGGCGAAAATCTCATCCATCATCGCGTAATACCGCGTTACCATCTTTTCAGCATCCGCCATTAAAAAAGTCCGGAAGTACGCCGAAAATGATTCCCGCGATTCAAATAAACCATCCCGTTCGAGCCGTGAATCCAAAGACTCCGCGGCTTTAAGCATCTCGCGCTGATATTTTCCCCAGCGGGTTGGCCGGCCGTCTTCCAGCGACCATTGCATTTGTTCAAGTTCACTCTTAAATACTTCCGCGAAAGCTGCCAATGCTGACGCGTTGAAAAGGGCCTGAGTATCAGGTTTATCCAGCGCCCAGAAGGCTTCGAGCGTTTTTTGCTGATCTTTGCGCAATTGATTATTCCGAATTTGCTCCGCGCTCGCCTGGCGCCCTAAAACCATACTGCTTAAAATCAGTTCCCCTTCTGAAAGATTCGAGAATCCCTGCTTCTGCCCTGTTTTTTCTTTTGGCTCGGGCTTCTTTTGATTTTGCTGAGCAAGGAAGTAAATCCCGGAAGCACCCGCCGCCGAGAACCCAACCGCGGATACCCAGAATATAAATTCCCGGCGGCTCTCATTCACTATAGACTTTTTAACCGCCCTTACTTCAGCGCGGGCAGGAGCAGCCTTCGCAAGCGCTTCTTCATAATTCGAAGGAAGTGTGGGCACATTATATTTTTCTAAAACGGAAGAAACTTCCGTGGGCAGTTCTTCTGCAAGCGGAATCAGGAATAACTCATGCCCCGTGGGACCGATCACCGGCCCCATGATTTTCAAATTTTGACTGAGCGCGGCTTTGAAAAGCGTTTTGAT
The DNA here is from genome assembly GCA_964511315.1 of uncultured bacterium. GTDB lineage: Bacteria > Omnitrophota > Omnitrophia > Omnitrophales > Aquincolibacteriaceae > CAZEFF01. Next base: position 4,857 of record CAZEFF010000065.1, read on the forward strand.
GGATCCTATATTCGCCGGAGCAATTTCAGCACCGTATAACCAAACGCCATCAGGCCGCTTTGCTGTTAACTCAGAAAGCGCTTGAGTCACAAGCTGAGTCCCCACGCGCATTTCACCGTTTCTTTGATATGCTGGGGCTACAGCGTACTCTGCGAGTCCAATTTTCCCCGTCAGTTCCGCCAAAATATTTTGGTCGCTTAGTGAAGCAAACTTGGTGAATTTTGAAAATCCGTGCGCCGCTACGATTTGCCCGCCTACTTTTGAAACCCAAAGGCCCAAGTGATTTTTTCCTGCCGCCTTATATCCAATAGAATCAAACAGTATAGCTGTAGACGGATCAGCCCCGGAATCTTGCGCGCCGTCCGAATTTAAATTTTCCGCTAAATAGCGCAACGCCGACAAGGCGGGCGTTTTACGGTCATCCGCGACATGCTCCACCTTTGCCCGAATGTCAGAGCGGGCTTGAATACGTTCTATTACCACTTGGGCGGCAGCCTCAACTTTGGGGATATGGGAAAGATACGCTGTAGCACTCCCCTCATTTTTAAATAATTTTAGCGCGAGATTTCGGAATGCTTCCGGATCTTCAAACGCAAGCAAGCTGAATAGCTTTTTATAGGAGGCTGTATCCTGATACCCGAAAGACGGATTAATATTTGAAATTTTTTGAATTTTGTCGGGCCGCTGCAAAGATTGATCAAGATAGCTGTCACCGATTAAAAAATCTCCATCTTCACCCAGCGAAGAGGGCTCGGCTCGTTTTTCAGCTTCGTAACTTTGCCACGCCTGAGTAAGCGAAGACCAGGCTTCGTCGCCTAAAATCGATTTTACTTTTTCCCGGTGTTTCAGCAGGTAGTAAAGAATCTGTTGATGCGCCGCCCACCAGGTAGAGCTTTCGATATTGAGGTTTGGAAATTCATCTGACTTTGTGACGATACGATGGAGAAATTCAAGTGAGATGCTGCTCTCTAAACGCATGAGTATTCCAGGCACTCCCCACCCCCCTAAATAGGACACAATCGGATTACTTTGTCCGAATCGAAATCCTCCATTTTCCACTGCGCTGAATACTTCACGCGCCAAATTATTCGCGGCCGCGCGTTGAGCGGGGCTAAGATCAGTCCTTTCGATAGGGATCAGTTCGAATTTCTTATTTGATTTTGGGCTGATTTCGGATAAAGCCCAAAGCGCGCTAATCACTTGATTCGTCTTTGACGAGTCGCGTGAATTAAGCAAATAGTTATAAAGCATTAATACATAAAATGAATTATCGCTTATCACAGACGTCGCGGTAGAGATTTTCATAAGCAAAAGTTTTATTAATTCGGTTTCATTAGAGGGGTTATCGTATTGCTGATAATAAGCAGCTTCTTTTTGGATGATTGCTAAAACGCTTTGAGCCGTAAGCTTTCCTTTTTCCGCCAAGCGAATAAGATCTGAAAATCGCGACATTGATCCATTGTTAAATAAAGACGCTTCATCGCGTTCTTCCTCGAACACTCCGGATACAGCCGCAAGCCGCGTCCGCACATAAGCGTCAAAATATTCTGGCGGAAGAAACTCGATAATTTTATCAAATTGCGGTTCATACCATGATCGCTGAAGAAAACCCAATTTCGCCTCCATCGGATCAGAAAGAAGCGTAAAAAGAAAATCACGAAATCTGACAATCTCACCAAAAACTTCCGGCGGGATATTTCCAACGAATTCAACAATCAGATCCCTTCTTTCTTTCTGACGGACAGGATCATCATCGCTAACAGACAACAGCGCGGCCGCGACGGGTAAGATTTCATCAATATACTGCTCCATACCCGATTGCGCTGAAATCGAGTCTAACTGCTCACGCATGCGTTTCATCAGCGCCTTTGTCAACATACCGTTTTTCGAGTTCACGGTTCCGGAATTTGGCGAGGGAACATAAACACGGCCTTTCAAAATTTCTTCTTCGCTTTCAAACATTCCAAGATCCGCGGCAATAGCCGCTGCTGCCAGCCATTCTGGGCCGAAGAAATCACGGAGCATCATCTCAAGAATCGGCTTCATATCTTCAGACGGAAATGTCTCGAAGGCTTTCACCGCGTCCATCCTTGCGGACTCATACGGGCTTGCCAGCATTTTCATAAAGAGCTCCCGCTCTTCTTGATTAACACCCATATTCGAAAGTTGCTTTTCAATCTTCGTAACAATGTCTCCGTAAAATGGCGAAGGCGAACTGCGTGTTTCGGAGCGGGCAGCCGTGCGTTTGCGCTGATCATTTTTAAAGATTGCCTGAGCGCTAGGAAGCCCCATCGCAAACTTAAATAAAGTTGTTCCGCTAGTAACTTGACCGCTCGCCATTTCATCCGGAAGCTTCCATGCGTTCATTTGATCGATAATCATTGCCGCCTGCTTAGCGCGGAAAGCAGCCGGGACAAACTTCATATACCAGGCAGTAGAAGCAGTCCAAAACATCAAGTTCTTTGTCAGTTTTTCTAAATTCCCATCAACAATGTAATTCGGGCTAAAAAAACTCGATGTTTGAGGGCTTTTAACGGATAAGCTTGACTGGCCGTTCTTTATGACCGCGGATAACTGGTATCCAAGCTTGGAAAGTTCAGCTGTAACTTTATTAAAAGAGATCATCGTGCGAATTTCTTGAAATTCTTTAAAATTTTGAGTTTTTTCCTGCTCTACCTTCATTCGCGCGATGAGCGCCTTCCCTTCTGCGGGAGAATTGCTCTTATCAAGAATTTCAAAGAAATTAAGCGTGTATCCATCTTCAGACCCCTTGTTACTCTCGTCAAAGGCTTCGCCGAAAAACGCTTTGATTTCTTCAGAGGTAAAACCACTATTTTTCAAACGATCGTAAACAGCAGAAAGAATGCCGACACTTCGAACATCCCGCATTGACGCCTGAAAGCGAATCCGGCTGGATGTAAAGTTGGCCAATGTCTTAAACTTTTCAACCTGATCCGCAACGTGATGCTCCCAAAATTTATTTACTGAGTCAGGATAAGTTTGGTCCCAGTGCAGCTGATGCATTTGATCCAAAAGATTGTCTGATGGTTCGCCTTTATAAAAAACACCCTCTTGATTAATTGCAAGAGAAACGAGATTAAGGCGTAAGGTTCTCATTTGATTTCCGTCACGGTAATATAAAAAGAAATCTCCGTTGCCGTAGGATGCCCGCGACCTTGCCATCACATATTTATCCCCTTCAAACTCGGCCGTCTCCGCCCCGGCGGTCCTTTCTTCATCTGCCTTTGAAGCTTTTGAAATAAGATCAAACATACGAAGGATAATCATATTTAAAACATCTTTTGAACGGCTGCGGTCATTAAAAACACGGGCCGCGATTTCTTCGAGTTCAGCCTGGTCTTGATCTAAATACCGCCCTACATCTTTACGATCCACCCAAAGCTTGTCATAGAGTTCCGGGAAATTAAATACGGGCCGCTCGACCCGGCCATTCGTTTTGAGGCCCGCTGGATGATTCCGCACGCGAACAATTTTCCCATCCGCATCCTTTTCTACTGCGTTAGTCCGCGATTCCGAGCGTGCATCCTGCGGAGCGGCTTGAATACCGGAAACGGATAAATCATTGGAAGCCAGATTAATCACTTGGACGGTGCCGCGGGCGGCATCAAGCAAAACTCTCGCTTGAACCGGTTCAAAAGCCGTAAATTCTTCGGGGACGGCGTACTGCACGCCTTTCGGAGTTTTTCCATTCTGCATGCGGCCAATCACAAGAATTTTAAGGTCAGCCGGCAGCATATGTTCCTTCGAACCTTCTCTTTGAAGAATAAATTGACCCGTTTCAGCATTAAACCGGATGCCAAGGTTCACTGATTCTCCGCCTCGGATTGAAACGCTTTCACTCCCCTCAAGCACAGGCGTCCGGACGGGTTTTCCATTCTTGGGTTTAATATTGTACGAATGCCTTCTAGGTGTGGAGGGCAGGGGCATAACACCGAAATCCCGGGCATTTTCTACCCCCGCAAGCGAAAACTCAACACTCTTCAGTTCCTGCCTGAAACCCGCGAGGTTTTCTTCTTCTTTAAAATATTTCTCACCGGGAAGATCTGCACCGCTATTCAGCCTCTCTTCACTGCTTTCAATGCGGATCCGGAGCAGATCGCGCTGATCCTCAAGCAGCATCTTGTTGTAGAGCTTGGCGACATCCATCAAATTGATTTCTTCGGTTCCCCCCAGAATTTTAACTCGTTTCGCAGGCTGCTCAGCCAATGCCTCAAGATCAACCAAAATCACTTGGAGAAAATGGGTAAACGGCAGGTCCGCTTGAGCGCGAAGCGTCTTGAAAAGAACCGCTTTCTTTTCCTGGCGTGCTTTATTTTTTTCAGCTCTCTCAGCCCAGCGGGCAAAACCGCTGAACAGCTGATAAATGGATTCGAGATTTTCAAGAAGCAGCTCCCGCTTCTGAAAGATTCCCATGCTTTCATCTTCAGTTTCAAATTGTTCCGCTGCCTCATCAAACTTATCTCCATCCACAACTTCAAACTCTTGATCGATAACCGCGCCTTCAGATTCCGGCGGAAGGCCTTGTTTTAACCGGAGGCCGTACCGGTCCTCAAGAGTGCGCTCGAACTCGCTAAAATTGAGGAGCATCTGCTCAGTATCAATAAAATCAAGTATGAGAGATTTTCTGTAATTGATTGGGTAGCTTTCATAATCTATAAAATAATCGTACTTAAAGAAATTTCCAGAATTTTTCCTGTAAAAATACTTTTCGAACGGAGCCAACAGCTCATTCGCTTTTTTGAGATTTTCGCCGTCTAAATAGTAAAGATAGTCCTGCAGACTATTAGCCAAAACCGTCAGGTCGCCGTCCATTTCCGGGAAAAAAGGCCGCTCATAAAATTTATTGGATGCGTCTTTTAATTGTTTCCGCTTCGCGTACATTAGCTGCTCGAACATCTGCAAAATCCCCATTGCGAGAATTTTCTTTTTCGGCAAATTTAGCGCGAGAAACCTGAGCAGCTGATTGGGCAATTCCAGCATTTCATCGCTGAATTTCAGGCTTTCTTCCCATTCCGCCTGAAGGTCATCATCCAACCCTCTCGCCTTCGCCTTTTCACTATCTTTTAATTTTTCATTTGCCATAACCTCGGTCAGATTTGCCGCCGATTGCTGCTGCAAGCTATTCAGCTCCGCTCTTAACCCTCGAAATTCCTGGTTTTGCTTCTGAATATAATCTTCCGGCGCCTGCCCTCTTCCCCAGGGATGATTTTCTAAGAAGGCCTCTTTGTCTCTGAGGCGGCTGACAATCCGGTTCATTTGGCGGCGGATTTCGACTGCCCGGTCTTTCATTTCAGCCGCCCGGGTTAATTGTGTCCGCGATTCTGAACGGGCGGCGATGCCTGCCCGTAATTCACGGGGCGCGGTAAAATAATCCACATACCGCTTGAGGCTATTAATTTCAGATTGAATTGCATCGCGCGCTTTGTAGGCTGACTCGATATAATCCAGCGTCGCGTCGATTTCACTCTGAACAAACACAAGACCCGCGCCGATATCATCAATCAGATGATCCTTTAAAACCGCAAATCGCTTAAGCGCGATTTGCGCGTTATCAATTTGAAGATTAAACTGATCGACTTGCTTCTGGTAATTTTTCATTTCCAAATGCGCCCGCTTGACCAGCAATTCATTTTGCGCTGGGTCAACATTGGCCTCTCTTTTCGCCTGAGTCCGCATATACCGTTTCGCGCGCATCTCCGCGGTCTCATCTTTTAGCCTCTGCCATTTTTTTTCGGCTGGCTGCAATTGGACTCCCGCGAAAATTTCTTGGGCTTCGCCGCTAAGCGCTTCATCCGCTAAAGCGTCAAACTCAACCCTCACATTCTCAATTACCTGCTTTACTTCAGCCGCTTGATTCTCTCTTAATCCAAGCTGTGAGATTCTTTTTCTAGCTTCGGTTTCCGCGAATTTACGAAGTGCGCCGGCAATTTCAGGAGCTCGAGACTTTAAATTTCCCTGCAGCATTCCTGTGAGATTATCGATGAGAGATACGCCTTGAATGTAAATTTCCCCCGTCTCATCATCCAAAACAAGCGTTGTGACTTGACCAAGATTTGAAAGCCCCTTGGAAATTTCAGATTCGATCACCGAAACCGTTGGAGCAGCCGGTGAAGGCAGCGCGGGTATGACGCTTTTTTGCGTGACACTCGCGGCAACCGCGCTCACATACTGCAGGAACTGTCTGCGCGTACTGTTCATCCGCGCTTCCGAACGCGCGGACACATCGAAAATGCTGGCCAGCCTCATGATATTGGCTTTCTCAAACCAAGCCTTAAGCTTGGGGCTTAAATATTGCTCCTCAAATTCACTATCCGATAAATTTTCGCCCCGGAAGTTTTTAACCGCTTGCCGGTAGGCTTGTAGGTCAAATATGGATTTGATCATTAACAACGCCTCGGGACTTTCTTGAAGAATGGCCATAGTTTTACTGTTTTTCCCAATGCGGAAAAAAATGGATGCTAGTGTATTAATTCCGTTTACACTTTTCCTTCTCGGCGATATTTCAATCATAAATTTAAAAAGCTGAAGGAAATTATGAGTGATTTCTTGTTCGTATTTTTCCGGGTCATCCTGCAATGTGATATATCCCCGGTGTTCACTGATTTCAGTCATCGCGGATTGAAGTATTCTCGCGAAGTAATCTTCAAAGAATTGCTCCCGAACTGAAAAATTTGAATAATCCTGCTTCAAAGCGTCTTCCTTCAGCCTTAACTTAGATTCGTCCCTGAACCGTTCGAGCATTTTTGCGCCGCCGCTAAAAGCTCCGAAATTGCTGATGGGTGCCCGAGAAGTAATGACACCCAAATCAATCAGCGCGTTTAAAGCGGCGATCAAATTAAAGCGCGATTTTGCCAGTCGAAAGAGCAGAAGGCTGTCTAAGAGGCTTTGATACTTGGCTTCATCTACCGGCTGTTTATCAATCACCACAGTTTCAATACCAGCTTTGGCTTTGGCCGGGGAAACTTTGATGTCGAGAAGATAATACCGGCTCAATTGATCATCTTCTTCAGCGGGAAAAACCCGTTCCAAAGAAAAGCCCGCCGCGTCTTGGGCCCCGACAAGAAGCGGATCTAGGCTTTCATTCATTTTGTCATAGTCAGGGAAAAGCAGACGCAGTCTTATAAATGTCTCAAGAGCGTCCGCGCGTTCCATGGGATATTCTCTTGTCAGCCTTTGGCCCGATACCGGCACTTCTGTAACATAAAAATTCTTAGAACCGTCATATTTCAGCTCGAGCGATTTCACATCTTCCCGAAGAATAGCGCTGAGAATGTTGCCCTTATAAAAATCTATAAATTTTTGCGCGGTTCTGATTTCGGCGCGCGCTGTTTTTTCGTCCACCGCTCCAGCGCCTTTACTCAAAAACTCTTTGCGGTTCATCACTCGGCTCTCAGAACGTCCGGGAGGAGTCGCGGGCACTTCGGGTGATTGGAAGGGACTCCCAATGGCGCTTACGGATTTACCCGCTATCAAATAATCACTGACAAGGGATATCACTTTTCTCTTTTTAAGTTTTTCACCGATTCCAAAAGGCTTGCCGATAAAATCATAAAGAAAATGATTCGTAAGAGCTCTGAGACTTCCCCATAAATCTAAAACCACTAAAAATACATACAAGACGGCAATACTGCTACCGGCAATCCCCATCGTTGCGACAATAGGAAAAATCGGAAACATCATCATGAGCAAGCCCAACGTCACTTCAATTAAAAACATCACCGCGGTAGAACTTACGTGTTTTTTAATAAAATTTGGAGGGAGCATTCTATAGGGATTAACAATCCACAAAACCTTATCATTCACAAAATTCAGAGCGTCAAGATTGTTTAAATCATTCGATATCACATCATACGTTTGTTTTTCCGCGTCGTATGAACCCCGCAAACCGATCTTAGGAAGATTATCAAGATCCGGCTGAATCAAAACATCCGCCTTTCCCGATTCAATATCCGCCGGATTCTCAGTCACTTCAATCTTCAGCTTCGTTAATAGTTTGCTCAAAAATCTAGAGCTGTCATGGGTTTGATTCTTGAATCCGCG
>CAZEFF010000066.1:0-11626 GCA_964511315.1 uncultured bacterium
GCCAATCTTGACGCTGAAATTAAATCCCGCGGGCCCTTCATGTCAGAGGATCGATGGGCGGTCCTTAACGCGGTCGTCGCAAAAATTCAGACGCTTAAGAATCTCTCTGAAGAAGATCAGCTAGAAGTGTTATCGGTGGTGGCGCATATGCTGCGCTCCGAACCTAGTCTTGACACTGACGCGGCTGAGGCTCTCGCGACTTTTAATCATATGGTTGTGCGGTTTGATTATATGGCAGATAGAGGCGAGGTTGCGCGGGTGGTGGATACGGGCGGCGCGACTCCGATCGTGGTTTTGAATGTGAACAAGCTTCTCGATAAAACGGTGAGAAGTGAAGTAAGAGCCGAAAATCTCCGTTGGGCTCTGAACCATGAAGAAGAGCATATCCGCGTCGAACGCGCGTTAAAATCTTATGAACCTGTTTTTCAAAATAATGAAATTTTAAAAGACACCGTCCATGAGTTGTTCGCGTACCGCGTGACCATTAATGACATGATGAATTCGAGATACCGCGAAGAAAACAGCCGCGTTATTGCCCGCATGCGTTTCCTTCTTGAAATGGCGAGCGGAATGAGTTTTGAGAAATTTGAAAATTTAGCATCCAATGAGGATGTGAACGCGATTATCGGCGGAGCAGCTATGGCGGCTGCAGATCCTATCAAACAGCTGGCTCAACTTATGATCGTCGGAAAGCCTGTGGATGAAGTGATGGAACAAAGTCAGATCAGCCAGCTGATTGTTTCCGGGGAGTTGGCGGGGCTTCCGGGCTGGGCCAATATTGTTGAAACGTGGAAGAACGCGCAGCTGCTTGAAGTTGCGGGTGTGATGAATGCCGCGCAAAAGGAAAGTTTTGTAAAGAGGATGGCCAAAATGAACGGCCATGTCGCGAACCTAGTCGCGAATACCGACCAGATGAGCGTGGAATTTGTTACGAGTCAGAAGGGACTTTGGGTTGGATTGACATCTCGTGCCTTAACGGAGGCGGAGCTGCGCAATTATAGTAAGGTGGTTGAATCCCAACTTCAAATGGCCACGCTCATTGCGATCTTGGGCGTGGAGGGTGTGTCTAAATTTCTCGAAATGAACGGCCAGGGCGGGACCTCGGCGGGGACGGGGGTATCGGCGAGCGCGCTTCTGGATATCGGTGAAGTGGCCAAGATTGTTTCTGAGCTTTGGACCAAGGAACTTACCGCGGCCGCCGCGTAAAATAGAGCTAAATTCCCGTTGACGGGGGCCGATAATAAGTTATACTTTTAACAGCAAGAAGCACATGAACACTTTTGAAGTTTGCCGTCAGGCTAAATTAACTAGGTATGTAAGATAAGGCCGCACGCGTCTTAGGCGCATGCGGTTTTTTTATTTTACGCTAGCTTCGGCAAAAAAGTGTCAAGAACCGAAAGGAAATAAAGCAATGGCAAAAGGTACAGTGAAGTGGTTTAGCAATCAAAAAGGCTATGGATTTATCACCCCCGAGAACGGCAAAGATGTTTTCGTGCATTTTAGCGCGATTCAGGGCGATGGTTATAAGTCCCTTAACGAAGGGGATGCGGTTGAATTTGAAATCGCTCAGGGTCCCAAAGGCGAGCAGGCAGTGAATGTGACTCGCGCGGGCGCAGCTAAAAAATAATCCCACCCTATAATGCTTAAGACCCCGCTAGTTTTTGCTAGCGGGGTTTTTTGCTTTTTGGGGGTCTCTCGGGTATATTTTTACTATGAGCAAATGCCGCGAATACCGATTGGTTTTTAGGCTATTCCTAGCCGTTGTCGTTTTGATGTTGGCGATTCATCCAGCGGTTTTCTCAGCTGTATTATCGTCTTCTTCAACATCGTCTTCGGCAAAGTCTGCGCCGGCATCTTCTACGCCTGCGGCTGCCCCTGCCGCACCAACGCCCGCAACTCCGGCGCCTTCGTTACCAGCTCCTGATGCGGCGGTTTCTGGAACTGCAGCTGCTTCGCCTAACGTTTCAAATCCTTCTGCCTCATTCGGTATGTACCGCCCGACGCTCGGCAGTACGTCAACCGTTTCCAGTCCATCATCAATGGGCGTAAACACAGTCGGCGGAACTTCTTCTGGGGTGAATGGGACCTCTCAGCAAACAACGACGGTTCAGTCACCAGGCTCTTCCTTCGGCAGCTTCTCGGTATCCGGAGGCAGCGGAGTGACGACGACAGTCAGTAAACAAACCTCGCTGAGCGGGGGGCTAAAATTCGGTTCTTACACAACAGTCTCTTCTCCTAGTACTACCGGCACTTCTACAGATACAAATACCGCCTACTAGTAACCCCTTTCACAGCAACAGTTTATGTCTTTTAAATATCTCGCTCTGAATTTGCATTCTTCGAAAGAGGCGGGTATATTTTGTTTAGATAACAAAAGTGACATTTCTATCAGTACTAAAAAAGGATGCAAATTATGGGAAATACGCCAAAAAAGCTGTATACGACGCATGAGGTAGCGAAGCTTTTGGGGGTAACCCCGATTACTGTTATTCGATGGATTGATAATGGAAAATTTAAATGCTACACGACCGTGGGAGGGCATCGGCGGATTGACCATGAAGAGCTGGTTCAATTCGCGCAGGCCTATAATCTGCCATGGCAAGGAGACGAGGAATTGCAAAAGAGAAAAGAGTTCGTCGTTTTAGCGGTTGATGATGAGCCGGACATGCTTGAAATGGAGCGTGACTTTTTGCTTTCCCTTTCTGATATTCGTTTGATTGAAGTCACCAACGCGTTTACTGCCGGAGCGAAACTGGTCGAAGATCATCCCGATTTGGTTTTGCTTGATTTTTTAATGCCGGAGCTTGACGGTTTTGAGTTCTGCCGGTTTATGCGGCAGGATCCAAGGTTCCGCGATATTCCGATTGTGGCGGTTTCGGGCTTACGCGGCCCCGCGGAATTTACAAAGATGAAGGACGCGGGAGTTTCCGAGATTCTGACCAAGCCTTTTTCGGAAGACCAATTGACGCAAATGGTGGAACGTTTCAGAAAAGGAGACGGGCGTATCCTTAAGGCTTCTTAAGGAACGCGCGCACCCGATGGAAGTTACCTTCAATTCGCATATTCTTGTGACTTACCTGGCGCTAGCTCTAATCTACGGCTTCATTTCTGCCCAGATTTTTTATGAAATCAATGAGGGTAAGGTTTTCCGCACATTTATGACTCAGTTGCTCGGGGCTTCTTTTGCGGGCATCGCGGTTTGTTTTTTTACATATTCCTTTTTAGCGCCAAAAGATGCCTGGGTCGTTGAAATGGTTTCATTTATTGCAGGAGCCTTTCCGGTTTTGTTTTTTATCTATCTGAAGCGCTGGATTTTTGTTATCGCCGAAAAGCAAGATTTGAAAGCGCCCGAAGTGCAGTTTGATAAAATGAAAGAAGAGTTTTTATCGATGGCCTCGCATGAACTGAGAACGCCGCTTTCGGTGATTACCGGGTTCGCGGAAATTCTCGTGAGAGAAAAAATCGGGCCTTTGAACGATGAGCAGAAACGGCGTGTCCGGAAAGTGCTGATGCAGGCCCAGCGTCTTAACCGTATTCTTAATGAGCTTCTTGATCTGTCCAGAATCCGCTCCGGAAAAATTGATGTTAAAAAAGAAGTTTTTGATATCGTGACACTCTTAAAAGCGTGTTTAGATGATCATCAGATTGTTTGTGAACAGCAGCAGCTTACGCTTCATGACCAAATTCCGGATGTTCTGCCGGATGTGGAAGGGGATTTGGAGCGCTGCACCCAGATCATCGTCAATCTTTTGAATAACGCGATCAAGTATACTCCGCCCGGAGGGAGCATCACAGTGACGGCTTTTTGCGATGCCGCGAATCATGAAGCGCGCATTGAATTCCGCGACACGGGCGTCGGAATCGCTCCTGAACATCAAGAGCATTTATTCGATGAGTTTTACCGCGTGAACCATGAGTCCACCAAAAAAGTTTCCGGCACCGGTCTTGGGTTAACCATCGTTAAAGAGTTGGTTGAGACTCAGGGCGGGCGGGTCGGCGTCTTCAGTGAAGGTTCCGAAAAGGGGAGTTTGTTTTATTTTACGCTTCCACTGGCCAAAGCCTCATCCTCGGCTGCATCCGTCCCATCAGCCAACCAGCAGGCCGCTTAACCTTCGTTTCGCCTCTTTAATTATTTTGTTCGTGAGTTTTGGTCTGTTTTTTGGTATTTTGTTACACTTATGATTCCCGTTAGATCTCTAAACAAATCTAATGGTTGCAAATGCTTTTGTAGTATCATGCTAAAACATCTAAAAAGTCTAACAGGTTTGGAGATCTAACGGGATGATCGACATTGAGCGTACGCTTCGTAAGATCGTCTCCAATTTATCCTTTGAATGGAACTCTGATGTCCATCTGCTGTTCCGAAGTATCAGCCCTTATGTTTGGGGGCTCTTCCGCCGCAACCTTTACCGCTTCTTAAAACTCCAGGATGAAAACCCTCATCTTTACCGCTTGCGTCTCGCGGCGCTTTTAGCCGACTCCAACTTTCTCGAGCTGTTCCAAAAGGTAGAGTCAGAGTTTAAAGCTTATATGAATCCCGCTCAAACGCATGTCAGTGTCCACTACCCGGAGCTGAAGGATAAGACCATTGCCTATTTTTCGATGGAATACGGAATTGATATTTTAAAGATCTATTCAGGCGGGCTTGGCATTCTATCGGGAGATCATTTGCGGGGTGCGAGTGATTTGGGTCTAAAAATGGTGGGTGTCGGGCTCTTCTATATCCATGGTTATTATGAGCAGGTGATCGAGGCGGATGGAACCATGAATGTGGTCTATGACTCGGTGGTGCCTCCGCGTCAGGCGGTTCGGGACTTCCTTCCGCTTGAGGCGGTGAAAAAGCTCGGAACGACTGAAGAATTAATTGTCGAAGTTCCGATCCATAACCGCGTCGTGAAAGCGAAGGTGTGGCGCGCGAAGATAGGCCGCAGTGAGCTTTTGCTTTTGGATACCAATCTTAAAGAAAACGGAGTTCATGACCGGCATATTTCCCGCCGGCTTTATGCTTCCCAGAAACGGCGTGAAGAAGAGCGCCAGCGCCGTCTTGAACAGGAAATGGTTCTGGGTATCGGCGGTGTTCGCGCGCTGATTGGCGCGGGGTACGAGCCGGCGATGTATCATCTTAATGAAGGGCATGTGGCTTTCGCGGCGTTTGAGGTGATGCGCCGGCTGATGAACAAGCATTCTCTTTCTTTTCAGCAAGCTAAGGAATGGACAGCAGATATTGTCGGATTTACGACGCATACACCGGTGCCGGAGGGCAACGAGCGTTTTGACGAAGGCCATGTCCGCGCGAATTTGCAGCCTTATCTCGACTCCTTTTTGAAACATGATGAACGCGAAATTATCTTTAACTGCGCGCGGAACCGTGAAGACATGTTTGATATGACCAAGCTTTCACTGCTTGTTTCCGGCGTTTGCCGTAATGGAGTCAGCGCACTTCATGGCGAAGTCTGCAGGAGAATGTGGGGATTCGCTTGGGGGATGCATGATCCGGAAGGCAAAAATGTTCCGATCACGCATATTACGAATTCCGTCCATGTCCCTTATTGGCAAAAGCCGGCGCTTCGCAAGGTGATCGCCGAGTACGGCGGAATAAAAAATGTTTCTGATATTCCCGATGATAAGATTTGGGAGCTGCACACCGATTTTAAGTTAAAATTAATTGAAAAAGTCCGCGAGCGTTACGCGATGCAGCTGCTGCGGGACAATTCTGATAGCTTGCTGATCCATAAAAAATCAAAGCAGCTTTTGAGCGAGCAGGGTTTTTTTATCGGCTTCGCGCGGCGCTTTGCTGATTACAAACGCGTCACCCTGATTCTTGACGATGAAGAACGCTTATTTCAATTTCTCGAGAACGCTTACCGGAAATACAAAGCGCCTGTTTATATTCTCTACGCGGGTAAACCGCACCCTGACAATTACTCGGGCCGTGACCGCATTAAGCAAATCACCGATGTGTCTTCGCGTCTTCAGTCTCGCGCGCGTGAGCGTGGTTTTGAAGCGCAGCTTATCTTCATTGAAGGATATGATATTGATGTCGCGCGAAATCTTGAAATGGGCGTGGATATTTGGCTGAATAATCCGATCCGCCCATTAGAAGCCAGCGGAACCAGCGGTATGAAAGCGGGAATGAACGGTGTTCTTAATCTCTCGATTTCTGACGGATGGGTGCCTGAAGGTGTTGAAAGCGGTGTAAACGGCTGGCTTTTCGGCCGCGGAGACGCCGCGTCCACGGATGATGACCGGAATGAACTTTTTTCAATTTTAGAAAATAAAATTCTACCCGTCTTTTTTGACCGAAAAAACGCGGAGGATACATTTTCGAGGGAGTGGGTCGCGATGATGAAGCGGTCGATCCAATCTATTACCGAACAATTTAATACCGACCGTATGCTGAGTGATTACGCGGATAAAATGTATCTCCCCGGTGTCCGCAAGTCTATTCAGCGGGAGCAGCAGCCTCACCACGTTTAACAATCAATGATGCCCGAATAAACCTCATCTGGAGAAAAGGACGAATGAAAACCATGACACAGAATTTGCCGACTGTTGAACTTGCCCGCGCGGGCCAAAGCCCTTGGCTTGATACGATCAGCCGTGAATTGTTAAAATCCGGAAAATTGAAAAACTGGATTAATCAGTCAGGTCTTCTGGGCGTTACCTCCAATCCCTCTATTTTTGAGAAAGCGATCAATCAGCCGGGCGGCGGTTACGACGCGGATATTAAGAAGCTTTTAGCGAAGGGCGCTAAAACTTTCGAGGTTTATGACGCGCTGACCATCTCAGATATCCAAGCGGCTTGTGATTTATTTCAAGGGGTTTATAAATCCAGCAAGGGCGAGCACGGCTTTGTGAGTCTTGAGGTTGCCCCGTCCCTTGCTTACGACACGCAGGAAACAATCAGCGAAGGGCTTCGCCTTTATAAGGCAGTTAACCGTCCGAATGTGATGATTAAGGTTCCGGCGACGCTGGAAGGAATTCCAGCCATCCGTGCTTTGATCGGGAAGGGCGTCAATATTAATGTCACGCTCATTTTCGCGCTTAAGCATTATGAAGCAGTCGCAAACGCTTATCTTGCCGGGTTGGAGGATTTAATCGCGGCAGGCGGCGATCCGCGCAAAGTTCATTCGGTCGCGAGTGTGTTTGTCAGCCGTATCGATACTTTTATTGATAAGAAGCTTGATAATCTTGCGGCTGAAACGCTGGACGCGAAAAAGAAAGCAGAAGTACTTGGGCTCCGCGGTCAGGCAGCCATCGCGAATAGTAAAGTCATCTATCAATCGTTTAAGAAAATCCTGAGTTCTGAGCGTTGGAAGAAACTGCAGGCGAAGGGCGCGACCATCCAAAAAGTTTTGTGGGGAAGCACGAGCACGAAAAATCCGGCTTATTCTGATTTGATTTATGTGGATAACCTAATCGGTAAAGAAACAGTCAATACGATGCCGCAGAATACTTTTGAGGCGGTTCTTGATCATGGAAAGCCGCGCGAAAATTCGATTGAAGAAAATATTTCTGCCGCTCAAGATGCGATCAAGCGTCTTGCGGCCGTCCGTATTGATGTGAACGAAGTCTGCGAGCGCCTTCAAAAAGACGGCGTTCGTCTTTTTATCGAGTCGTTTGATCAGCTTATGCGTTCTTTAGAATCCGCCCGTGAGCGTTTCCGCGCGAGTAAAAAAGCTTCCTCCTCGTCGAGCACTTACACCTTACAAGGGGTGGATCTCACCGGCGCGGTGTCGAACCGCTTGGCGGAATTTGAAGCGCAAGGTTTTTTAAGCCGCTTCCTGCAAAAAGATCCCGCCGTGTGGAAAAAAGAATCCTCCCACCAGGAAGTCATTAATAACCGTTTGGGGTGGCTAAAATCTTTCGAATGGCTTACCGGTAAATTGTATGAAATCGACGCGATTCAAGAGGCGGCCGATAAAGAAAAGGTAACGGATCTTGTTCTTCTCGGAATGGGCGGTTCGAGTCTCGCGCCCGAAGTGATGAGCCTTATTTGCAAACGCGCGTCCAAAAAACGCCGTTTTTGGGTTTTGGATACCACGGACCCTGTTTCTGTGGCGAAAGTCCGCAAGGCAATTTCGATTAAATCAACTTGGTTTGTGGTCGCGAGTAAATCGGGTTCTACGGTTGAAACGATGTCGCAGTACCAGTACTTTTTTGCTGAAGTTTCTAAAGCGTCCGGGGCAAAAGCGGGAACTCAATTCATCGCGATTACCGATTCCGGTTCCTCACTTGAGAAGCTCGCGGGCGACAATAAATTCAGAAAAATTTTTATCAATCCGACGGATATCGGAGGCCGGTACTCCGCGCTCTCATTTTTTGGGATGGTTCCCGCGGCACTGATTGGTGTGGATGTCCGTGCTCTGCTGCGCAGCGCGTCCGCGTTTTACGCGCAGACTGAGAAAGGCATAAAACTCGCGCATAACCACGGAATTCATTTGGGCGTCATTATGGGTGAGCTTGCCAAGATGGGCCGCACAAAAATGACACTTATCGCATCAAAGTCTCTCGCGTCTTTCGCGACTTGGACCGAACAGCTGATTGCCGAAAGCACTGGGAAGGAAGGCAAGGGGATTGTTCCGGTTGAAGGGGAAGCTCCCGCAAAAGTTGAAGCGTATGGTCAGGACCGCTACTTCGTTTTTATGCGCCTGAAATCCGAATCTGTTTCAAAAACTACGGCGGAATGGCTGAAAAGCATTAAGGCGGCAAAGTTTCCGCTCATTGAAATGGTCTGGCAGGATGACTCCGCGATTGGCGGAGAGTTTCTTCATTGGGAAATCGCGACCGTGGTTTCCAGCGCGGTGATCGGCGTTAATCCTTTTGATGAGCTCAATGTCCGCGAGAGTAAAGAGAATACGGGAAAAATTCTAGGTGAGCTTAAAGTGAAAGGCAAATTGCCTCAGCCGAAAGGTCTCGTGAAAACTGACGCCGTGATTCCTTTTGAGAATGCACTTGGAAAAATCAAAAAAGGGAGCTATCTTGCAATTCTGGCTTATACCGAACGCTCGGAAGAAACAACGGCTGCGTTTAACCGTGTACGGCAGCTGCTTTCTGAATCTTTGGGGATTCCCGTGCTTGTCGGGTTTGGTCCGCGTTACCTGCATTCCATCGGCCAGCTTTATAAAGGCGGTACGCTGAATGGGATTTTTATTGAATTTTTTACCCAGGACCAAAAGGATCTCGCTGTTCCCGGGGCGCATTATACTTTCGGGCAATTAAAAAGAGCGCAAGCGCTTGGCGATTTAGAAGCTCTTGAGAGTAAAGGTCTTCCTGTTCTGACGGTTGAGCTTGGATCTAATCTGCTCTCCTCGGTTTCGCAGTTTGAAAAGAAACTCGCGCTTTGGCTGAAAACGCGTAAATGAAGCTGAAAGGCTGTTCCGCGGTTTTGCTGTCCGCTCTGATCCTCGTTTGTCCAACGCGCGGGGTAGCGTTCAATTTACCTGCGTTTAAAAAAAAGAATTCTTCCGCGCCGAAGCCCGAAGAGCCCTCCAAACGCGTTAGTTTGAACAAAAATATCCGTGTGACTGAAACGCCTGATTATATTGTTTTGTTCTTTTTTACGGGCGCGCATGATAAACGGGTTGATTTTGACGGCGAAACCAAGAGATTCCTAGAGATCAGCTACAAGTTTTCTATCCGCGGAGATGATCCGGCCCGTTTGTTCGGCGGCCCCAATGGATCGGTTAAAGTCAGATTTTTGGATTCGGAAGGTTTTAGTCTGACGGAGGACAGAGTTTTGTACAAGGATTTGCTCCGCGGCAAAGAATATTATGGATTCGCGCGGATTGCTGAATCCAAAGCCGCTGTTCTGCGTGCCGCGGATATTAAGGTGATTAAACTCGGTGAACAGCCATTACCGGTACCAGCCGCGCCGGCACCTGTCAAAGAAGTTAAACGCGCGCGTAAAAGGCGGTTTAATAATGCTCGTCCCGTGGTTGCAGCCGAACCTGAAAAAAACGCCGCACCGGAACCTTCAGCGGGCGAGAAGGCCGCGGAAACTGTCTTGGAAGTTGATGCTAAAGAACCTCCGCCGAACATTCGGACTGAAAAGTCTCCGGAAATACCCGCCGAAAATCCTGCTGCCCCGGTACCTGCGGCGGCCCCCGCTCCTCCAAACAGCGGACAGCCGGCTGAACAGACTCCAGTAGAGAAGATCCCTGAACCGGGTTTGACTCGCGGAGGCATTACCAATGATGAAGTCCAAGGGGTAATCGAAGCCTTTGATAAAAAGGCGCCCACGGTGATCGCGGACCCGAAGCCGCAAGGGGAAAAGACCGATGATTCCGCTGAGTCCTCAAATCCCGCTTAAGTTTTTATGGAAAAACACGTTACTCTATATGATAATTTCTCATACATGAAATCCTATAATGTTTCTCACCTCATTTTAAGTTTGTCGGTAGCCGGGCTCCTATCTTTTTATTCAGGCTGTGCGAGTCAGCCGCGTTCTATTCAATCGATGGGAATGGCCCCTGTTTCGGTTTATGGTCAAGGGGCGGGGCAGATACCGCATGACGTTTATCACGTCGTCGGGCCTCAGGAAACGCTTTGGCGGATCAGCAAAACTTACGGCGTTAATATGCAGGCGATTATGAAGGCGAATAATCTCAATGATCCCAAAAAAATTAATAATGGGCAGCAGCTTTTGATTCCGAATACGTCAGGGGCAAAACCTGTCGTGCCGCTTTATCCCACAAAACGTTGGACTCATATTGTGATTCATCACACGGCGACGCACGACGGCGACGCGTTTACCATCGATAAGCTCCACCACAACCGCGGATTTTGGAACGGATTGGGTTATCACTTTTTAATTAATAACGGAACCAACGGCAAAGAAGACGGCCAGATTCAGGTCGGGCCGCGTTGGATTAAGCAGATGGACGGCGCCCATGCCAATGCGGACGGTATGAATGAAAAGGGGATCGGAATTGTTTTGGTGGGGAATTATAGCGAACGCCAAGTGACCGCAAAAGAGCTTGATTCACTTGTTTTTTTAGTCAAAATTCTCAGAGATTATTACAATATTCCCGAGTCGCATATTATCCGTCACTGCGATGTCCCTGGAAAACACACCGAATGCCCGGGCCTCAATTTCCCCTGGTCTGAGTTCAAGCGCCGCGTCTAGTTTTTCTTTATAAATCAATTTTATATATTTCGATCGGCACTCCGTAAATGGAGAGCGTTATCTCGGCGTTTTTGTACTTGCCACATTTTTGGATTAATTGATAAAGATGCGGCTCCGTCGTCTTCAGGTAATATTCTCCGCCTTCCGCGGTAATATCTTTTCCTAAGCAGGGTTTTGGGATTTTCTCTCCGTTCATATAAATGTCGATGCGGCCGTCCTGGGCACCGACGGATTGGGCGAGGATATAGAGCTCGGGGCCCGTTAATTTTATTCTTAGCTTATTTCCTTCGGCAGGGCCCGTGCGGATCAAATCTTTGTAAGCAAACCATTGTCCTTCGAGATAGTATCTGCCGGCCGGACGAAATTCGGGGAGTTTGAATGTTTGTACCGCATCGGCGCGGAATGTTTCAGCATTTCCGAGTGAAGCGCTATTGGAATAGCCGAGCCTGATGGATGTTAGGGGCGCTTTTGACGCGGGCGGATAATCGGTTTCGGCTA
>CAZEFF010000067.1:0-11530 GCA_964511315.1 uncultured bacterium
CAGCTCATCAGGATGCATGAGCATATCTTCTTTACGCGTGTTTGATTTTTTCACGTCAATGGCCGGATAAATGCGTTTCTGGAACAAATTGCGGTCAAGCTGAAGTTCCATATTACCCGTACCTTTGAATTCTTCAAAAATCACTTCGTCCATACGCGAACCGGTATCAACAAGAGCAGTCGCGATAATCGTCAAACTTCCGCCCTCTTCGATATTACGAGCGGCGCCGAAAAACCGTTTCGGCTTATGAAGCGCGTTCGAGTCCACACCGCCGGAAAGAATTTTTCCGGAATGCGGGACCACGGTGTTATACGCGCGCGCGAGACGCGTGATGCTGTCGAGAAGAATGATGACGTCGCGCTTATGTTCCACGAGACGCTTCGCTTTCTCAAGCACAATTTCAGCGACCTGAACGTGCCGTTCTGCCGGCTCGTCAAAGGTTGAAGAAATGACTTCTCCATTAACGGAACGCTGCATATCCGTGACTTCTTCAGGACGTTCATCGATCAGCAATACAATAAGGTACGCTTTTGGATGATTCGTCGTGATACTATTCGCGATTTTCTGCAGAAGAATCGTTTTACCGCTGTAAGGCGGGGCCACGATCAAACCGCGCTGACCGCATCCGATCGGCGTCAAAAGTTCCATGACTCGCATCGATGTTTCATTCGGGGATGTTTCCAGAATGATTCGTTTTTGAGGATATAGCGGAGTCAAGTTATCAAAAGGAATTTTATCCTTCACCTGTTCCGGATTCTCAAAATTCACGCTTTCGACTTTAAGAAGCGCGAAATACCGTTCGCCTTCCTTCGGCGGGCGGATCTGTCCGTTCACATTGTCTCCAGTCCGCAAATTGAACCGGCGGATCTGGCTCGGACTCACGTAAATGTCGTCCGGTGACGGGAGATAATTATAGTTAGGAGAGCGCAAAAATCCAAAACCATCCTGAAGGATTTCCAGCACGCCTTCTCCAATCATCGCGCCTGAGCGTTCAGACTGGGCTTGGAGGATTTTAAAAATCAAGTCCTGCTTTTTAATGCCGGTCGTTGAACCGATATTGAACTTGCGGGCAAGCTCGTGAAGTTCTTCAATCTTCATGCGCTTGAGGCCAACGGCATCAAATTGCTTTTCTCCCGGTTTCAGCGCGGGAACATTCGCTTCCGCGGCTTCTTCCGAATCATGATGATGCTGCGGCGCGGGTCTGGAAACGGGTCTTTCGCTTTCTGCCGCGCGCGGGCCGTTTTCGCTAGGCCGGCGGTGACTCGATCTGTCTCTTTCTCGTTCTCTTTCTCGTGGCATTGATTTATTTTTCTCCTTTTAAAGAGGCTTTGAGGTCTTTCCAAACGTTCTTGACCTCGAGCCTTGTTTTTTCTAAAGATTCAGAATTTTGAATTAAAATATTCGCGCGTTTGGCTTTTTCTTCGGCCGAAAGCTGGGCCGCCTGCCGTGCCCGGATTTCTTCTTTCGAAAAACCTTTTTCGCGAAGCCTTTTTGCGATTTCTTCACCCTCCGCGGTGACCGCGATGGTTTTGTCGCAAAGCTTGTCAAATCCGCTTTCAAATAAAAGCGGCACATCTAAAAGAACAATTTTTTCTTCCGCGTCGGTGATTTCATCCCAAATCCGCTGATGCACATAAGGATGAATGACCGCTTCAAGTTTTTTGCGCCGCACGTCATCTTTAAAAATCACCGCTGCAATTTTTTTCCGGTCAAGCCTCTCGTTTTCAGCTGAGATGGCCTCAGGAAACATGGCCGCGACCTTTTTATAAGGCTCGCTGCCTTTCGAAAGCGCTTCATGGGCAATCTCATCAGCATGAATCGTGAACGCGCCGAGCTCTTCAAACATATGAGCCACGGTCGTCTTCCCCGAACCAAACGCGCCTGTCAGACCAATAATTAATTTTTTATTCATGATATCCAATTAGCGTTAAGAGGTAAGCGTTAAGCGATAAGTTTAAAAACCCTTATTTTTTCTTAACGCTTGCTGCTTATCGCTTATAACTCAGTTTTTAAACCAGCTGTCGCCGGTAAAAATATCAACCTTGAGCGGTACTCTGAACCGGTGCGCGCTTTCCATTTCACCGCGCACAAGCGGCTCCATTTCTTTTGCTTCACGGACCGGCATGTCAAAGACAAGTTCGTCGTGAACCTGCATAATCATCAGCGTTTCAAATTTTTCCCGCTCTAGCCGGTCTTGGATTTTCAGCATCGCGAGCTTGATCAAATCCGCGGCGGAACCCTGCAAAGGAGCGTTAATCGCGGCCCGCTCTGCAAATTGTCTAAACTGCGCGTTTTTCGAATGGATATCCGGAAAATACGACCGCCGTCCGAGGAATGTTTCCAGGTAGCCTTGTTTGCGGGCTAATTCCTTTTGAGATTCCAGGTACTCTTTAACGGCTTTATAGCGATTAAAATAACTAGTAATAAATCCGTCCGCTTCTGACACCGAAATTCCAAGTTCTTTTGAAAGGCCAAACGCGGTCTTGCCGTAAATCACGCTGAAATTGATGACCTTCGCGACATTACGCATATCGCGCGTCACATCTTTTTCGCTGACACCATAAAGCAGGGTTGCTGTGAATTTATGAACATCACGGTCATGCTCAAACGCGTCGGTTAAATTTTTATCTCCGCTGAAATGCGCGAGAATTCTTAGTTCAATCTGAGAGTAATCCGCCGACAAAATTTTACGGGCACCCTTTTTATCCGGGCGCGGCACAAACGCCTTACGGACTTTTCTTCCTTCTTCAGTCCGGATCGGAATATTCTGCAAATTAGGGTCTGAGCTTGAAAGTCTTCCTGTTGCCGTGGTGGTCTGATTATAAGATGTATGCACGAGACCCGTTTCGCGGTTCATGATCTCAGGCAGCGCGTCCAGATAAGTCGACTTCAGCTTGGACTTCTCACGGTACTCGAGAATTTTCTTGGGCAGCTCATAATTTTCAGCGAGTTTTTCGAGCACGCTTACATCGGTCGAATAACCCGTCTTCGTGCGCTTCACCACCGGCAAACCCAGCTTTACAAAAAGAATTTCGCCGAGCTGTTTTGTGGAATTAATATTAAATTCCTCACCGGCTTCTTTGCAAATATCTTTCGTCAGCTTTTCAAGGTCCTTCGCGGTCTCTTTGGAAAGTTCATTGAGCAGCTCGGTATCGAGACTTACACCGTTGATTTCCATCTTCGCGAGTACTTCCGCGAGCGGCATTTCAAGTTCGTCAAAGAGCTTGGTAAGTTTCGCTTCTTTTAATTTATCGCTAAGAAGCGGAACCAGCCGGTTCACGCAATCCGCGTCTTCACACGCGTATTCGCTAACCTTTTCAACCGGCACATCCATCATCGAAATTTGTTTCTGACCTTTTCCGATCAGTGACTCGGTCGTGATTTTCTGCACGCCGAGATAATCGAAAGAAATGTCATCGAGATTATGATTCAGCCTGATCGGATTGACCAAGTAGCTCGCGATCATGGTATCAAACGCGTATCCGCGCACCTGAACGCCGTGGCGCTTCATCACAATCCAGTCATACTTAATATTTTGACCGAATTTTTTACACTTCGGATCTTCTAAAATCGGTCTTAGCGCTTCAAGAACTTCGGCAGCATCAAGTCCCGCACCCTGCGGTCCGACTTTTACCGGAACATAATAAGCATGATGAGGTTTCCAAGCGAAGCTCATCCCCACAAGCTTCGCCTGGACAGGCTCGACCGACGTTGTTTCTGTGTCGAAACTAAACGCGCCAGCCTTTTTAACCTCAATCAAAAATTTATCAAAATCTTTTTGGGTTAAAATTAACCCGTAATGCCGTTCTTCTTTTTCCCCGTTGCCGGGTGTTCCCGATTTCGTAATCGCTTCCGCGGAAATATTGATAGCAGCAGCTGCCGGCACAGCACCGACTTCTTTTAAAAGACCGCGGAATTCATAGCGCTGAAAAAATGCCGCGAGTTTTTCAGGGTCCGCTCCGCCAAACTTCAGATCCTCCCATTTAATATCCATTGGCACATCGGTATTGATGGTTGCCAATTCCCGCGAAAGCCTCGCGTCTTCCGCGTGGGTTTTTATTTTTTCCTGAAGAGGCTTTGAATGAATCTTGGCGGCGTTATTAATCAGATTTTCAATGGATCCAAAATCATGCATGAGTCTAAGCGCGGTTTTTTCTCCGACCCCGCTGATCCCTGGAATATTATCCGAGGCATCACCCATCATGGCCATCAGGTCCACAATCTGCTCAGGCCCAAGACCTTCAAATTTTTCTTTAACTTCTTCAACCCCAAAAACCTTATTGTCTTTATTTGGGTTGATAATCTTAATACGGTCCGTCACCAGCTGAAACGCGTCTTTGTCTCCAGTAACAACATAAACTTCAAGCTTATCTTTCTCGCCTTTTTTTGCCAACGTCCCAAGCAAATCATCGGCTTCATAACCCGCTTTTTCAAAAAGTTTATATCCTGAAATCCTGCAGAACTCTTTAATCGGCTCAACCTGCTCACCCAAATCATCAGGCATGGGTTTGCGGTGGGCCTTATATTCTTTATACCGGTCATGCCGGAATGTCTTTTCGCGGCGGTCAAAGCAAATCGCCAGATAATCCGGCTTAAATTGCTGCATCAGTTTGCGCAGACTGACGACAAACCCGTAAATGGCATTGGTCGGCTCCCCTTTAGAGTTGGAAAGCTGCCGGATGGCGTAATAAGCGCGGTAGATAAACGCGGTACCGTCTATGAGAAATAACTTTTTATCCTTCATCTAGACCAAAATTATCTGGGTATCCTTGGAAGTCCTGTGAAACAGCTTAAGCAGAATGAGGTGTATTGGGATTTTCTATTTGTTTTAGGGAATTTATCTTAAGGATTAGTAGATTCTGGATGGACCAAATGATGCAAAACTGGAGGCATTGTACGCTCGACTCCTCCCTCGGTCAAGCGGTTTTTGGCTACTTTTTAGCCGCGGTAGGGGTAATCTTAGCGGCCCGTTCAGCCAGCTCTTTGGGGTCTTGGGCCACTTCAATCATATCGTCGTAACTGATTATGCCAGCTTGATATAGGTCCTTCAGATGATCATCTAAGAATTTCATACCGAAACGCTGCCCTGTCTGAATTTCAGAGTTAATTTGGTAAGTCTTACCCTCCCGGATAAGGTTGCGGATAGCTGGGGTAGCAATCATGACTTCATAAGCCCCCACACGCCCCTTACCATCCAGCCTAGGAATCAGAGCTTGAGATACCACCGCCACAATGGTTGCGGCAAGCTGAACCCGGACCTGAGCCTGCTGGGTCGGAGGAAATACGTCAATAATACGGTCCACAGTACGCGCGGCGCCCGTTGTATGCAAAGTACCAAAAACCAAGTGACCCGTTTCAGCAGCCCGAATCGCCGCTTCCATGGTCGCGATATCGCGCATTTCTCCAATAAGAATGACATCTGGGTCTTGGCGCAAGGCTTTCACAACGGCTTCGGCAAAACTAGGGACGTCCTCACCTACTTCGCGCTGGGTTACGACCCCTTTTTTATGGGGATGAACAAATTCGATCGGGTCCTCCACCGTAATAATGTGACGGGGGAAATTCTCATTAATGTAATTCAGCATCGTCGCGAGCGACGTTGTTTTTCCTGAACCCGTAGGACCCGTCACGAGAATCAAACCGCGCGGGCGGGACAGCAGCTCGACCATTTGCTTCGGAAGACCTAGTTCTTCGAAAGAGAAAAATTTATTTGGAAGAAGGCGCAAGACCATCGCGTAAGTGCCGCGCTGCTTAAAAAGCGACACGCGGAAACGTCCGCGCTCACCGTAAGAAAACCCAAAATCAATTCCGCCGACTTCCTCGACTTTTTTCCGCTGTTCTTCGCTTGTGATTTCTCTGGCGAGCTTTTCGGTCTCTTCGGCCGTAAGGGGTTTATCATCGATCGAAACAAGGGCCCCGTGGATTCGGACTGTGCGGGGACGTCCAACAGATAAATGGATATCCGACCCGCCATTATCAATCGCGTAATTAAGAACCGCTTCAATGCTCATGATTCCCCCTGTTTCTTTTATTTAAAGTCTAACATATGCCTTAACGGCGCGAAGGTTCAAAAGATTGAGGAAAAAGCTCTTAGCACTCCGCAAAGACATAGGCTGAGAACGGCAGAACTAAAAAGTAAAAACGGAATCCCGCGCGAAGCTTCCGGAAAAGGCGAAAACAGTGTTTTCATGCGCAAAGACGCCAAAAGCCCGCGGAACGCGCCCCACAAAATACCGGAAACAAAAATCCGGGCGATCCCATGCGTCCAAGTAAGATTTTTTTCATAGATTCCAGCATAAACCGTAAAACTAAAGAGAAGTAAAAAATAGAAGTTAGATTTTTTTAGAAGAGTCGCGGCCAAATAGCTGAGAAGCCAAACAAAAGGAATAAATGAATCCGCGATCCAAACTCCGGCCGCGCGGGACATTAAAACAAGCAGCATGACGGTACCCGACAGCTCCAAACCTTCACGGAGATAGGACGCGAAGGAATTCCTCAAGAGCTGGGAAGGTTTTTCATTTTTTGCTTTTTCCCAATCAATCAATACCGCAAAGACCGCGATGAAATAACCCCATGTCTCCATTTATTCTCTCCTTACGGCGTTCTGCCGTAAAAATATGGGGATGAATAAGAAAAGGAAAAATCCGGCAGGCGATTGAATAAGTGTCTGCTGAGGGATGCTTGAAACAGCGTCTCTAAACGCGCCGATTAAAAGCGCAAACACCCAAAAGATGATCCCCTGAAAAACCAGCTTGCGTAAAAAGGAAACCCATCCAGCATTCGTCACCGCGCGGTTTGGGAGAAATAAAATGACGCTTAAAACCCAAAATGGAGGAATGTTCCAAAAAACGTGCGTCAATTGCATCCACGCGGCAAGCCATAAAATAAGCGCGGCCTCAAGAAACTTCCCCGGAAATAAAACACGGCTCCATTTAAAAAAACACGCTGTCAGCCAATACCCGGCAACCGCGCAGGTTGCTTGAAATAGCGCGGGCTGAAAACCCGGAGCCGAAAGCGCCGCCGGAACAAGCGCGATAATGATTTTTTCTAAATCAAATTTTTTCATTGCCGCCGGCCGTTCTTTCGTCAATTTTTTGGCTCTCATAAAATTCCATTTTTCGCCGCAGCTCTCCGAGAAAACGGGCCTTAAAGCCGGCCTCATCGCCGTCTTCCGGAAGATCCCGCAAACGCCTTCCTTCAAGCGATAAGAAAAAAAGTTCTTCATCTGGAAACAATCGGCGCGGTATCAGCTCGGGGATCTCTGCTTTTTTTATTGTCAAAATACGGCCATCGGCATCAAGCCTAACCGTAAACGAATAAGGATCGTTTTGCTCCAAAACCGTCATTTTGACCGTCATATTTTCCGGTATCAAATTTTCAGCGGTACCTGCCGCGGGCCGTGAAAAATTTTTTTGAATGAGCCCAGTCACCGCAATCAGACTTGTCGCGTATAAAACAAAAAAGGTGTGCCTCGCGAAATTAAAACCCCGTGAGCGGAATGTTTTTTGAGATTTGACTCCCTTCCTGTTCATTTGAATTCCGAATCAAAATACGCGCACGCGGCATTCATGAAAAGAACCGCCGTTAGAGCCGCCTGCCCCATGGAAAGAAAAGGGGCGAGAAGCAGCGCGGCGGCCGCTGTAAACAGACTGAATTTCATTCGCGCAGCCGCCCGCAAGGGTGTCGTTGCCGGATCCGTGAGAATAAAAAAACCAAGCACTGCCAACCGCCCTTCAAATAAAATTTCTTGAAGCGTGATGCCAGTCAATAGACCCAGCGAAATCGTCCCTAAAAAAATCGCGGGAATTTTCCAGTCGATAACGCGGAGAAAAAGAAGAAGGGCGCCTCCGGCTGAAGCCGCTAAAAAAAGGATGAGGTGATAATGAAACACTGTGCCCGGAATATTCTGACTTTGCGTATCCGCCAAAAGCAGGCAAACCATCGCGGCTGGATGAAAAACTAGTTTCGCGTATCCCCCTGAGAAAATAGGCCCTAAAAAAATCATCGCGGCCCCTCCCGTCAAACTTATCCAGAAGGGACATTGCGCGGGAAGCAGCGCGGTTAAAATAGCGCCGAGGCTGATCGATACCCAAAGACCGCCGGATCTTTGTATTGAAAAAAATCGGGAAAGCACGGCGCGGGCGAAAAAAATACCGGCCGCGACTCCAAGCGCTTGAAGTAAAGCAGGAACCGGCGCTAAGCTGATACGCGCCGCGATTGGGAGAAGAGCGGCCAAAAAAGTTTTAACCGCGAGTGACTGAGCTGACTCTTCTTTCCGTAAATACGGAGGATCAGCGACCGAGAAAGGACTCATCACTCAGTTCCAGAAAAGCGGGCTGAAAGAGTTAGGATTTATTGAGCGCTTTTTTAACCAACGCTTCAAAATTGGCATAAGGCTGAGCGCCTCCGACCATTTCCCCGTTGATAAATGCCGCGGGAGTGCCGCGGACTCCGATTTGTGATCCTTTGGCCATATCCGCTTGAACCGCGGCTTTGCCCCTGCCGCTAGTTAAACACTGCTGAAATTTATTTTTATCAAGCTTTAGGGTTTCCGCGAGACCAATCAATGCAGGATCATCCTTGTAGGCGCCTTGCTGAGCCATCAGCTTATTATGATATTCCCAAAATTTTCCTTGTTCATGCGCGCATTCAGAAGCTTCGTGGATATGATCCGCTCCCACATGAAATTTTAAAGGATAATGCCGCCAAACTTTGCGGATCTTTCCAGGAAAATTCTGCATCAACTGATCCATCACGGGCTCAACCTTCGAACAGAAAGGACAGATAAAATCGCTGAATTGAACAATCGTGACAGGCGCGTTATCCGGGCCCAGGGAAGGTCTTCCCTTAAGATCGTCAAAGGTAGCAAAGACAGGCGTCGGCGGAGCCGCAGCGGCCGGGGCTGTAAATGGAACCGCCTTGCTTGGATCGATAATCCCGTCAATAATTTTTGAAAAATTTTCATACGGCTGAGCGCCGGACACAAGCCTTCCATTAACAAATACAGCGGGAGTGCCATTCACGCCGACTTGGCTTCCTTTCGCGATATCTGCTTGGACAACCGATTTATATTTATCGCTGACCAAACAGCCGGTAAATTTATTCTTATCGAGCTTTAAATCTTCCGCGATTTTTATAAGCGCCGCATCATCCCGGGCTCCGCCTTGCGATTCGATAAGCTTATTGTGATACTCCCAAAACTTTCCCTGTTCATGTGCGCATTCTGAGGCCGCGTGCGTGCGGTCAGCCCCGGTATGGAAAGGCAAAGGATAATGCCGCCAGACTTTCCGGATTTTTCCCGCGTAATTTTTCATCAATTGATCAATGGTCGGTTCAACCCGTTTGCAAAATGGGCAATGAAAATCACTGAATTCCACAAGCGTAATGAGCGCGTTTTCCGGTCCCATGGAAGGACGGCCTTTTAAATCATTAAAGGTCACCAAGGTTCCCGGTGCCGCAGGCGCCGAAGGAGCCGCAGGAGGCGCGGCGGGAGCGGCAGATGGAGCAGCTACTACGGCCTGAGGAACGTTGCCTCCGGCAGAAACTCCCTGATTTTTAAGTACAGAAACTAGGGTGCTCCCTAAGAATATAGAAATGGCAATAAAACTAATAGAAATGCCGGCGTAAAAACCGACCCAAAATGATGACTTATTCTCGCTCATGAAAATCCTCCTGTGGCTGTCCAAGATATTTCGGCATTTAAAGTGAAATACTAAAGCTGGGTCTTGGCCGACCTTAAAATTTGCGTCATCGGCCTTTTGGAGGGACAAACATAACCGCAATTACCGCACTCCACGCAATCAGAAAGTCTAAGCCCTTTATAGAGCTCGGTAAGATTTTGCTCTCTTGCCATAGTCAGCAAAGCGGGTGAAAGATCTTCCGGACAAACCTCCAAGCAATGACCGCATCGAATACAAGCTTCCGCGATCTCTTCCTTGGCAATCTCTTTGGGCAAAGCGAGAATGGCCTGAATGCCGCCTGAAATCACCGTTTCCTGATCCGGCACAGCGATTCCGCGCATTGGACCGCCAAGCACAAGTTTTCCCGGTTCACGCAAAAGCCCCTTGCAGGATTTGATTAAATCTTTCACACTCGTCCCGATTCTTGCCCACGCCTGTTTCGGCAGCGCGACACACTCTCCGCCTAAGGTAACCGCTCTTTCATAAAAAGGTTTTTGCAATACCACTGCTTCATACACCGCGTAAGCGGAGGCCGCGTTATAAACCGTCATTTGATTTGATTTTAATTTTTTTCGATTCTTCAGAATATCTTTAACAAGAATTTCATTAATTCCTTTTGGGTAAAAAGCGGGAAAGGTCTGGATTTCAACATGACTCCATTTTAAAAAATAAATTTTACTTTTAAGAAGCTCCGCCGCCTCCATGGAATGATCTAAAAAAGCAATGATGATTTCTTCCGCGCCCGAAGCGCGCCTTAAAATCTCCGCTCCTTTTAATATTTCGAGCGGATGCGACATGGACAAACAATAATCAGACGCGAGGTAAGGCTCGGGATCGCAGGCATTCAAAACAAGAGTTTTCGATTCTGTTTCCAAATCCGTCCGGATTTTCGGCGCAAGCGGCTGGCCCGGCCAATCCATGTCGATAAGACCGGACTCATGGAAAATTTGAGTCAGTTCCTCCGGCTGAAGGTCCTGCCAGCCCTGGCGTTCAGTTCCAATTTCAGAAAGTTTTTCATCTTTTCCATCCGCGTGAATTTCAAAGGCTTTGGTAAAACGGTTTTCCGGATATTGGATTGTTTCAATGTTTTTGAGTTCGCCCGAAGTGCTCGCGTGAACATAAACCCCTTTTTTCGAAATAGGTTCGCCGATCACCTGCCCGGCAACAACTTTTGTTCCGATTTTAACCGCGGGACGCGTCAAAGTAGGATGAAATGGAATTTGAACAATGCTGGAGGGAGAAATGCGGCGAATGGTCCACTCAAGCCGCGAATGTTCTTTTTTACCTTCTAACTGAATGTAGCCTTTCATAATAAACTCAAATTTTTCAACCTCACAAAAGCTTAATGGTTACGCGACTTTGTCGATCCATCCCCCGCCTAAAACATTCGGACCGTCATAAATCACCGCGCCCTGACCGGGAGTAATGGCGTCTTGCGGATCTTCGAATTCCACCTGAACGTTTTGTTCATCCAGAACTGTAATTTTCGCTGCGGCTTTTTGATGCTGTGAACGGATTTTGACATGCGCGAAAACCGTGCCGGTAAAATCCGGTTTAGAAAACCAGTTCACACGTCCAACAATGCAGGTGAGGCCAAGCACTTCTTCCTTGCTTCCCACAATCACTTCATTCGTCGCGGGAATGGTTTCGACCACATACATGCGTTCCGCCTGTCCGCCGCCGAGACCGCGGCGCTGACCGCGTGTGTAATTAAAAAATCCTTCGTGCTCTCCGAGCACACGTCCGTCACGCGTGCGAATAATACCGCGGCGTTCCTGGGTATATTCGCGTTTTAAAAATGCGCCGTAATCGTTGCTCGGAATAAAACAGATTTCCTGAGAATCCGGTTT
>CAZEFF010000068.1:0-11514 GCA_964511315.1 uncultured bacterium
TTGGTATAATCAAAATAGTAGTTACCGTAATATTCGCCCCAGATATAGCGACGGATATAATCCGGAACTGTGGAAGGCAGCCCTTCGGAAACCGGCGGTGGGTCAATTCCCCATTCGTAGAAAATAGAAACGCCCCCATGAAAATTGTAATCTTTGCTGCCAGTGATCTCATCTTTAATATTTCTGCGGTCGCCGTACTCCGCGTACACGCGGTAATTACGGACAAACTGAAGCAGCGGCAGGCTCCACGGACGGAAATTTTCAAAAAATTGATTCTTCGCGAATGGACGCCATTCTAAACCCGCGTAAAGATCGAAAAAGGAAGCGAAATCCGCGCCATGAGATTCCATCGCGCCCGTGGCCTCAATATAAGGATTAATGGTGTCTAAGGGAAACCGAATCCCGCGGAAAATAACCCGGTTTGTCCAATATCCGACCTGATCGCTAAAATTAGGCACATCAAAGTTCGTTTTTCGCCAGCTCGTTTCTCCAAAGGACTGCCAAGTTACCGGCTCCCCTGATGGATCTCCTTGAAAAGGTCCGAAAAGCTTGTTTCCAATATCCAACTGATCGAGATACCGCAGCATCATCTCTTGTTCTTTTTTGACTTGCGAAGGCGATTTAATTTCAATGGCCGGTGTTTGGTCAGGGATCTGCGCGGCTTTTTTAGCCTGATCAACCGAGTCAGAAAATTTTTGACCTGAGGACTCGACGCGCGATTTTACAGAAGTGATTTGAGCTTTAGCCTCCTCAGCAGAAGAATAACTCCGGTTTCCAACCCAGAATAAACGCTTTTTGCCGGCATCCGCCATTGAAGCATTCGCAGGCGGAACTTCGAGGGTTTTTATTTCAACTCCCTCGTAATCAGCCGTTTTGATATTGTCTTCCACCCATTTGCGCACTTGCTCAGGCTTGGTCACGCCAGGAATGGTGCGCATACGCACGGCATCTTTAGCAAAATCAGTGACTAAAGCATATTCGTTTTTCTGCGCGGGGCCGGGCGTTTCAACAAAAATCAGGCCATTCACCTCAAAAGTTTTTCGTTTGATCCTCTCTGAAGGCGTCATAAAGAATTGTTCGGCAAACAAATTTTTGGAAGGCTGGGCAGCAGACTTGTTTTTTTCAGAAGCAGCAGATACCGGCGCGGCGGGGATATTTTCTGCCCGTAAAGAACCAACAAACCCCAATAGGGAGAGCGTCAGAATTAGGGCTCTGAAAGTTCGGCTTGCACCAACTTTTAGGGGCATGAAGTTGAGTTCCTTAAAGAATTAAGTAAGTGAGCAAAAAAAATCGGTATTTAAGCAATACCAAGGACTTGGCGCATATTATAGAGGGCGGGCTTTTTATCCGCAACAAATTTTGCCGCCTTGAGAGCCCCTTGAGCAAATGCCCCCCGGGAACTAGCTTTGTGAGTCAATTCGATTCTTTCACCATCTCCTAAGTAATAGACAGTATGGTCACCCACAACATCGCCGCCGCGAACGGTCATGACACCGATTTGTCCGCGTGGGCGGGCGCCAATTTCGCCTTCTCTGCCATAAACAACATCTTTCTTCAAGCTTCGGCCTCTGGCCTTAGCTGCAGCCTCGAGAAGTTTAAGGGCGGTTCCGCTTGGAGAGTCTTTTTTCATCCGGTGATGGGCTTCAACAATTTCAATATCATAACTTTCGTCAAGCGCTTCGCTTGTCAGCTCCACAAGCTTTAAAAGCAGATTGACCCCAACGCTCATATTAGGCGATTGAACAATAGGTGTTTTTTTAGCGGCATCCGCGATTTTTTTTAAGATGGGTTCTCCGAGCCCTGTGGTTCCGAGCACATACCCCACTTTAGCTTTAAGCACTGACTTCAAATTCGCTTCGGTAGCGGAAGGATGTGTGAAATCAATCAGAACATCGCATTGCGGAAGCGTTTTATCCATATCTGATGTTACAGCAATGCCAATTTTTTTTGAGCCGATCAAAACACCGACATCTGTGCCGATTGCAGAATTACCAGCGCTTTCAAAAGCTCCCGTAATTTTGAAATTAGAATCAGCAGCCGCGAGCGACAAAATTGTGCGGCCCATGCGGCCTGCAGCTCCAGCCATAGCAAGACGGATCATCGAATCACTCTGAGCGCCTTAAGGGTTTCGCGTAATTTTTGCGCATTGTCTTTTCCCATTTCGCAAAGAGGCAGACGGAATTCGGGTTTAATTTTCCCCATCATCCCTAAAGCCGTTTTGACCGGAATAGGATTCGTTTCCACAAAAAGAATTTTATTGAGCGGACAAAGCTGCTGATGAATTTGGCGAGCTTCTTCAAGATTACCCTGCAAAGCTTGATGAACCAGATCACGCATCAAAGCAGGCACCACATTCGCTGTCACCGAAATTACACCTTTCGCGCCGATTGCGATCATCGGAAGCGTCAAGCCATCATCTCCCGATAAAACCGTAAGGCCGCAAAGATTTAAAATCTGATCGACGTTATCCAAATTGCCGCTGGCTTCTTTAACCGCCGCGATCGTCGGGATTTTCGCTAAACGCGCCACAGTCGCGGGCGCGAGAGAAACACCCGTTCTTCCCGGAACATTATAAAGAACAATCGGCAAATCAACTTTTCGGGCTAAAAACTCATAATGCCGGTATAAACCCTCTTGAGTGGGTTTGTTATAATAAGGGGTCACCACAAGAGCGCCATCCGCCTTAATTTTTTTCGCGTACTGAACAAGCCCTAGCGCTTCTTCAGTGTTATTTGAACCCGCTCCGCAAATAACGGGAATGCGGCGATTTACGTACTCCACCACAAACGACATCACACGACGATGCTCGTCATGGGACATCGTGGCTGATTCACCCGTTGTACCGCAAGGGATAACGACATCCGTTCTTGATTGCAGATGAAAATCTAAAAGTCCTTTCAATGCCTTCTTATCCACTTTCCCATTCCGGAATGGCGTAACAAGCGCGACCATCGAACCTTCAAACATTTTTTTTGTCTTCATAGATATAATTTCCCTTCATAAACAAAATGAGCTTCCCCTTCCAGCGTAACTTTCTTAAGTTCCGCGCCCTGACGGACAAAATCAATTGTGAGAATTTCTCCGCCGGAAGTCCGAACCTTGACTGGAGGTTTTGTATAACCCGCTAGGGAGCTAATAACCGCTGAGGCTGTGGATCCCGTTCCGCACGCCAAAGTTTCCGCTTCAACGCCGCGCTCATACGTCCTGACACAAATCCCGCGCTCGTTTTCAACTTCCACAAAATTCACATTGGTTCCTTTTGGCTTGAAATGATTGTGATATCGAATCGCACGTCCGAGGACAGCCACGTCAATTTTCGGCAGCCCTTCAACAAAAATCACAGTATGCGGGACACCGGTATTAATAAATGAGTAATGAAGGCGATGACCCGAAACATGAAGCTCCCCTTCTTTAAATCCCGAAGGTTTCACAAGTTCCACACAAACGGATTTATTTTTCACGTTCGCTTGAATAATGCCTGATACCGATTCAAATTTAAATTGGGATGGGAAACCGTGTTTTTCTTTCGCGTAACGGGCGATACAGCGGAATCCATTTCCGCAGGCTTCCGCTTCCGACCCATCGGAATTAATAATCCGCATTTTAAAAGCCGCTTTGGCGGATTTTTCAAACAGGAGGACACCGTCCGCGCCGGCACCAGTGTGCAGCGCGCAAACTTTTTGAGTGAATTTTAAGGCATCTTTGATGATTTTCGCGCGGTTATCCACCACAATAAAATCATTACCGGATGCCACCATTTTTACGAAAGGAATAGTCTTCATAAGAGGCAACATCATACCACTCTAAGGAGGAATTGGGAACCCCGAAAAAAGGCGGTTTTATCTCTTGGAATGAGCCTGGTGCCGGGCGATGGATTTATGGATAGCCCGGATGGCCGCTTCTCGGTTTCGCCAACCCTCAACGCCTGTTTTTTTCTTTTCGAGGGCTTTGTAGACTGAGAAGAAATGTTCAATTTCTTTGAGCAGATGCGGCGGCACATCATCTAAGGAATGAATATGATTCCAGAGCGGATCATAAATGGGGACACAAAGAATTTTTTCATCAGGCCCTTTTTCATCCCACATTTTGAAAAGGCCGATCGGTCTCGCTTGGATATGGCATCCGGGGAATGTTTGCTCCCACACCAGCACCAGGGCATCAAGAGGATCTCCATCTTCAGCCAGCGTATCCGGAATAAAACCGTAATCGCTTGGATAATGAACAGCCGAAAAAAGCATGCGGTCAAATTTAAGAGCTTTCATCTCTTTATCGTATTCATATTTATTCCTGCTGCCTTTTGGAATTTCAATCATCACAGTCACTGTGAGTTCATTTCTTGCCGGAGTCTTCCGCTTCTTATTTTTTTTCCGTATCTGATCGTTCTTTTTTGTCAGCAATCGAACTGCCATAAAAACATCCTTCCGTTGAATTTGGGTTAGCGGCTGTAAGGCGGATAATAAATCAGGGGTTTATTCCCGCCGGGATGATCACCCCAGCCCAGCGTTGACCAAATCTTATAAATCTGCCTGCGGCCTAAAAGACGGCGCCAAAGCCGAATTTTATTTTTCAAATCTTTCGTCCATAAATCCCTGTATCCCCACCAAATGGAGGCTTTCGATCTTTCTTCAGAACGCGCATGGTGTAAATCTGATAAATTAATGGCAACCCGAAAAAGAAACGGAGAAGGCCCGAGAATTTTTTCCTGTGTAATCGTAATGCTGAAAAAATTTCGGATAAAAATAAACCAGATCAAAACTTCAGCAACGCAGACAATCACGGCAGATTGAAAAAAAACTTTTAACGGGAATACCCCAATCGCCGACAAGATAAAGAGTGCAAGAATTGTCGCGATCAGAACATCTACCAAAACGCGGTTTAAGGGTCTAAAAACAAGGCTCATGCGATATAGCGGCGAATAGATTTCAATAGTTCATCGCTGTTAAACGGCTTGGTCATATAGTCTTCGGCCTTAAGCTCCTGCGCCTGCATAATCGAACTGGTCTCTTTTTTTGCGGTGAGCATTATGACTGGCACCGTAGCCGTTTTCACATTTCGGCGCATTCGGGAGAGCACTTCAAAACCATCAACTTTGGGCATAATCAGATCAAGAATCACCAGGTGGGGATGCAATTCATCAATTTTTCGGAGGGCTTCTTCTCCGCTTTCAGAAGTAACCACGTTATATCCCAAATCATTGAGCCAATCTTTCATTTCTGAAAGAATTTGCGCCTCATCATCGACTAAACAGATTGTTTTTGCCATAGACACCTCAATGAATATAATCGGCAAAATCAGCGAAGTCTTAAAGGGATACTAATATCCCCTTTGCCTGAAGAAGGCTAGATAAACGGAGGGATGGTCTCACCGGCAATTAAATCAGCGATTTTTTCGCGCTTCCTGACCACCGCGAAAGTCTTGCCTTTGACCAAAACTTCCACCGGCCGGGGCCGTGAGTTGTAATTAGAGGCCATCACAAACCCATAAGCGCCCGCGGTCATAAACGCCACATAATCGTCCGTTTTGAGTTCCTGAATATGTCTTTCTTTCGCGAGAAAATCTCCGCTTTCGCAAATGGGCCCGACCACATCATAAATCCACTTCGCGGCTTTTTCATTTTTGACTAACGGATAAACCTCGTGATGAGCACCGTAAAGAGTCGGGCGGATTAAATCCCCCATCCCGGTATCCACGATCGCGAAATTTTTAACTTTTGTCTGTTTAATATAAAGAACTTTTCCGACAAGAATACCGCCGTTCGCGGAAATGAAACGGCCCGGCTCAAAAACAATTTGATATTTTTTGTCTTTAAAAAGCGGGAGGATTTTCTTGGCAAAATCAGACGCCGTCTGTGGATTTTCGTTTGAGTAGATGACTCCGAGTCCACCGCCCAGATTCAAAAATTTAATTTTCACGCCATGCTTTTCAAGATTGCTCACAAAATTCAAAACTTTCTTAAACGCTTCCACAAACGGCGCGCCGGTCACAATCTGCGAACCAATATGCACATGCACTCCGCTCAAAGAGAGGTTTGAATAATGAGCGCGTTTTAAATAAATTTTCTCAGCGGTTTCCAGATCCATCCCGAATTTGCTCTCGGCTTTCCCGGTAGCAATATGATCATGCGTTTTGGGATCCACAGCGGGATTAACACGCAGAGAGATATTAGCAACTTTCTTCAGCCGTTTCGCGACACGGTTAATCGCGTCAAGCTCAGGAGCGGATTCCACATTAAAAAGCAATATTCCGTAGCGTACCGCGTCTTCGATTTCCTCATCGGTTTTACCGACACCCGCGTAAACAATTTTTTCTCCCGGGCATCCTACTTTTTTAGCCCGGTACAGCTCCCCGCCTGAAACGATATCCAGCCCAGATCCTTTTGAAACCAATGTTTTAATAATGGCAAGGTTTGAGTTGGCTTTCATGGAATAGCAAATCAGCGGATTAACCGGCTGAAAAGCTTTCTGAATTTTTGTCAGGTGATCCGCAAAAGTTTTGTAGCTGTAGATGTAGGCGGGAGTTCCGACCTTTTCCACAATATCGCGGACGCGGGTTTGCTCACAAAAAAGTTCATTCCCTTTATAATAAAAATCATGCATGAAGTGATTTCTCCCAGCGCTGAATTTCTTTTTTTACCATCATAGGATTCGTGCTGCCTAAAGTCTTTTTCCCGCGCACAGAGGCTTCCGGGCTGAAAAGAGCGAAAACTTTTTCATCAAAAACTTTCGAAAATTTCTTCCATTCCGCTAAACTTAGATCCCTTAAAGCTCGTCCATTTTCTGTACCGTAATTGACTAACTTACCCACGGTCTCATGAGCCTCGCTGAATATCACGCCCCGCCGGACAAGGTACTCCAGCACATCCGTCGCATAGAGGTTATCGTCTTCCACCGAAGCTTTTACCGCGCCATAATTAATGGAAGCTGTGGAGACTGTAAGCGCCAAAACTTCAAGCGCCAGGCTCGTTTTATTAACCGCGTCAAAAACGCCGGGCTTGTCTTCCTGCAGATCCCGGTTATACGCCAGAGGCAATCCCTTTTGAAGCACAAGCATCGCCTGCAGCTCGCCAAAAATCACAGCACTTCTGCCACGCACAAGTTCAAATACATCCGGATTTTTTTTCTGCGGCATAAGACTGGAACCGGTCGCGAATTCATCATCAAGTTCAATGTAATTAAATGGTTCCGAGTTCCAAAGGATAAAATCTTCGGATAATCTGGACAAATGAACCCACATAATTGAAAGCGCCGATAAAAATTCAGCCAAAAATCCGCGGTCACTTGTGGCCGCCATGCTATTTTTAGAGATTTTTGAAAATCCAAGTTCCTTCGCTAGAAAAACACGGTCGATCGGCAGCGCGGCTCCAGCCAGTGCGGCGGAACCCAAGGGCAGAACATCAACGCGTTTTTTCGCGTCCGCTAACCGCTCTTTATCTTCCTCGAGCATTTCAATATAAGCTAATAGATGATGAGCCATCAGCACAGGCTGAGCTTTTTGAAGATGCGTCATCCCTGCGACGACAGAATCCCCTGCTTTTTTTGCCAAAATTAACAGCGCTTTTTGGAACCCTTCAATTTTCTTTTCAATAACGTCGATTTTGTGTTTCAAATAAACGCGCGTTGAAGTCACTACAAGGTCATTGCGGCTGCGGCCCGTATGTATTTTCTTGCCAACCGGGCCAGCTTTTTTCTCAAGTAATGCCTGAATCAAGGTATGAATATCCTCATACTCAATCAGATACTTCTTATCAATGCCTTGATGCGGATCCTTAGGAATCAAATCTTTGGCAACCGAATGAAGGGCGGAGATAAGCCGTTTTGATTCAGTTTTAGAAATCAATCCGGTCTTCGCGAGCATTTTTGCCCAAGCGATATCCACCTTAATTTCAGCTTCAAGC
This sequence comes from uncultured bacterium, assembly GCA_964511315.1. GTDB lineage: Bacteria > Omnitrophota > Omnitrophia > Omnitrophales > Aquincolibacteriaceae > CAZEFF01. The sequence goes on from CAZEFF010000068.1 coordinate 7,895, forward strand.
AGCTGATGATCCACAAAAAGAGAATAGCTGAAGCATTTCAAAACCGGATGCATCCCTTTTTTGAAACGTCCGCCCCAAAGTTTCTTCATTTTCTGTCCGTTTTTGTTCCTTCGTACGGCAAGCCCCAAATTTTCAGGAAGCCTTCCGCCATTTTATGATCAAAAGTATCGCCTTCCGAATAGGTTGCGAGTTTTTCTGAATAAAGTGAGTTCGGAGATGTTCTGCCAACGCAAATCGCGTGTCCGCTCGCAAGCTTGATCCGGACCTTTCCGGTAACACGCTGCTGATTAAATTTAAAGAACTGATCCATCGCTTCTTTAAGCGGAGAAAACCATAGCCCGAAATAAACAAGCTCCGCATATTTTTCAGCCATCACGCGCTTATAATGAACAAACTCGCGGTCCATGACCATATTTCCAAGTTCTTCATGCGCGCACAAAAGAACAAAAGCGGCCGGGGCTTCGTAAATTTCGCGGCTCTTGATACCCACCAAACGATTTTCAATTTGATCTAAACGTCCGATGCCATAAGCGCCCGCGATCTCATTAAGCGTTTCAATCATATTCACAAGAGTGCGCTTGGTTCCATTAAGCTTTACGGGGATCCCTTTTTCAAATTCGATTTCAATATATTTGGGTTTCTTCGGAACATCCTCAAGCGCCTTTGTCATAACATACGCGTCTTCAGGCGGTTCCTGCATCGGATTTTCCAAAATCCCCGCTTCAATCGCGATTCCCCAAATATTCTTATCAATGGAATAAGGACTAGCCTTCGTCGCGTCCACCGGGATATTGCTTTTTTTCGCGTATTCAATTTCTTCTTCCCGGGTTTTAAATTCCCATTGGCGGAGAGGGGCAATAATTTTAAGTTTCGGGTTCAGCGTACGCACGCCGACTTCAATACGGACCTGGTCATTCCCTTTTCCTGTGCATCCGTGAGCAACATATTCCGCACCTTCTTTTTCAGCAATTTCCACTAACCGCTTAGCAATCAGCGGACGGCCAAGCGCGGTCGCCAAAGGATACTTCCCTTCATAACGAGCGTGGGCCCAGAGTGCGGGAAGAATAAAATCTTTCGCGAATTCGTCTTTCAAGTCTTCAATAAATACTTTTGAGGCTCCGGCTGCTTCGGCCTTTTTGCGCAGTTTCACTTTATCCGGGACTTCCCCGATAAACGCGGAAAAACAAATCACTTCAAATCCGTATTGATCCTGAAGCCACTTCACCGCGCAAGATGTGTCTAAACCGCCCGAATACGCCAAAACAACTTTCTTCATAACCTCTCCTATTTTTTACAAAGACTGAGTAAGATTGCTTTCTGTACATGCAGACGGTTTTCCGCCTGATCAAACACTGCTGAGTTTTTACTTTCAAGAACACTGTCTGTAATTTCTTCACCGCGGTGCGCGGGCAGACAATGCATCACAATGGCGCCAGGATTCGCCTTTTTCATCAGTGCGTCATTGACCTGCATACCTTGGAACGCTTTCATTTTCTGATCCCGCATTTTTTCTTCACCCATACTGATCCAGACATCGGTATAAACCGCGTCAGCGCCTTTAACAGCTTCTGATGGATCATAAAAACCTTCGATTTTTGCTCCGGTTTTTCTAGCAATTATTTTTGCCCGCTGAATCAAATCCCCCGAGGGCTCTAAATTCTTAGGCGTCGCGTAGCGGATTCTGGAACCTACTTGCGCGGCGAGCAAAACCAATGAATTCAAAACATTATTGCCGTCTCCAATAAATGTAAGGACCGGCTTCTTGCAAGATCCGAATTTTTCCTGAAGCGTAAAGAAATCCGCCAGGGCCTGACAAGGGTGTTCAAAATCGCTCAGCCCGTTAATAATCGCCCCTTCAAAATATTTTCCAAACTCCGTAATGGTCTCATGAGAAAAAGTCCGCAGAACAATCCCCGCCAAGTAACGGTTAAGCACGCGCGCCACATCCCGGACCTCTTCACGCACACCGAGCTTCATATCATCGGGGCCGAGATAGATAGTTCCCCCGCCGAGCGAAAAGATACCGGTTTCAAAAGAAATCCAGGTGCGCGTGGAGGGCTTTTCAAAAATCAGTCCGAACATTTTGCCGGATAATTCCGCGCTGAATTTTTTTGGATTCCTTTTTACTTGTCCCGCAAGCCTTAATATATTCAGGATTTCTGCGGCAGAAAAATCCTCGATAGAAATAAGATGTTTTTTCATGCCGCGGCTCCAGCTTCGGAGAGCACTTGATCTAAAATAGCCATGCCCTTATCAATAAGTTTTCTGGTTACTGTCATGGCCGGCATAATTCTCAAAACTTTTTCCTGTGTGCAGTTAATCAATAGACCTTTTTCGCGGGCTTTATCCGCAATCACAGCTCCGGGGATAGATAAATCAACACCCCGCATTAGCCCAATTCCTTTTACCCGTTCAATAAAGGAATGCTTTTTCTTGAGCGCTTCAAGTTTCTTTTCAAGATAGTCGCCCATTTTTATTGTATTTGAGAGGAGCTTTTCTTTTTGGATCGCCCGGAAGACACCAAGCGCGGCCGCGCAAACCAAAGGATTACCGCCGTAAGTTGACGCGTGCGTTCCGGGAGTCAGCACTTCCTTTTTAATTCTTCGGTTCACAACCAGCGCGCCAATGGGCGTTCCGCCGCCAAGAGATTTTGCGAGCGTCATTAAATCGGGCTCCATATCATAATGCTGATAAGCAAACATTTTGCCCGTCCGTCCCATACCCGTTTGAACTTCATCAAAAATGAGAAGCATACCGCGCTCATCACAGATCTTGCGCAGCCCTTGGATAAATTCTTTCGACGCGACATTCACTCCGCCCTCGCCTTGAATGGGTTCGAGGAATACAGCAATCGTTTTATCTGATAAAAGATTTTTCACGGATTCCAGATTGTTAAAATCGGCATATTTAAAACCTGCCGGCAGCGGGTCAAAACCTTTTTGAACCTTTTCCTGTCCTGTGGCGGTAATCCCCGCCAAGGTTCTTCCATGAAACGACTGTTTCATCGTAATAATTTCGAACCGGCCGGAATCATGGCCGAATTTTCGGGCGAATTTCACCGCGGAGTCTGTCGCTTCCGCACCGCTATTGCAGAAAAAAACCCTCGCGGGAAAAGAGGCTTTTGAAATTTTCTCGGCTAACTGAGCTTGACGAAGATTTAAAAAATTGTTTGAGATATGGATGATTTTTTTCGCCTGATCTTTAATCGCGTTGACGACTTCAGGATGGCAGTGTCCGATTCCAGAGACCGCCCAGCCGGGGAAAAAATCGAGGTATTCACGGCCTTCGATGTCCCACACCCGCGACGCTTTGCCGCGGGTAAGACACAGCGAGGTTTGCGTGTAGGTCGGCAGCACATACTGAGAATAAAGGCTTTGAAGTTCAGATGTTTTCATGATTTTTGGAAATATTAAAGATAAATTTCTGACCCGATTCCTTGATCGGTGAAAATTTCAAGAAGAAGCGAGTGTTTGATGCGGCCGTCAATGATGTGAGCTTTTTTCACGCCGCCTTCAAGGGCCGTGATGCAGGACCGGACTTTCGGGATCATGCCGCCGCTCACAATTTTCTGGTCAATCAGACTCTGCACTTCTCCAACGGGGAGCGAAGAAATTAGAGAG
>CAZEFF010000069.1:0-11289 GCA_964511315.1 uncultured bacterium
CGGATATTACCGGTAAAAAAGACCGCGTTACTTTAACGGGTGTTACTGGAACCACCAAGCGCTGGAAGATTTTAACCTCCGCATTTGATGAAGTGGATGTTACCAAAATTCAAACTTTTGTGATCTTGGCCGAAGGCCGTCATGTTGGCGAAACCATCAATGTTGATTGGGGAACCTTCGCGTTTGTCCCGTCAGTTGGTTCCGACGCGACGAATCCTTCGATTACGCTTGTTCCCGCGACAAGCACGGGCGCGCGTCCTGATTTTACCGGGTTTGCGAGCGCTGACTTTAGCGATGTTACCACGGTGTTTAATTCCACAACTTCCGCGGCGCTTAACTTAAATACTTATAACGCGGCTTCATTCGGCGGCGCGTTTTTAAATTATGACAATGCTTCCACAGCCGGAACAGTTGAAACCATCAATCTTAACACGGCTTTCCCGACTGGTATCGTGTTTGCGCTTAACAGTTCGACGGTAACCACCGCAGTGCTTGAAGTGACAGACAATACAGGAAAGAAAGATAAGGTTTATTTGACGGGGATTACCGGAACCGACAAACGCTGGAAAGTGCTTACTTCCGCCTTTGATGAAGTGGATGTCACTAAGATCCAAACAATTTCTCTTGTGGTAGAAGGCCGTCACGTCGGTGAAACACTGAATGTGACTTGGGGCAATTTTAATTTCACGCCGACCATCAACAGTGATGCGACGAACCCTGCGATTACCACAGTTCCTTTGACAAGTACGGGAATTCGTCCAACCTTGACTGGTTTTGCGTCAAATGACGGCAGTGGGGCGGATGCGACCATGTTTTCTCCGACCTTCGGCCGTATTTCCTTGAACACCTTTAACAAAACATCGTTTGGCGGAGCATTTTTAAATTATGACAACACTGCGACGGCTGGAACGATTGAAACTATTGATTTGACCGCAGCTTTCCCGACCGGGATTGTGTTGGGTCTTAATAACAGCGGCACTGCTCTTACAAGCGTTGTGCTTGAAGTCACCGATAATACCGGCAAAAAAGACCGCGTGACGCTTGCCGGAATTACCGGAACCACAAAACGCTGGAAAATTTTAACATCTGCTTTTGATGAAGTGGATATCACCAAAATTCAATCCATCGCGATTGTTTCTGAAGGCCGCCACGTTGGTGAGACCATTGATGTGGATTGGGGCAACTTCGCGTTTGTCGCAGGGCTTCCTCCGGATGGATCGAATCCCGCGATTACTACACTTCCAGTCACGAGCACTGGCATTCGTCCGACCTTTACGGCTTTTGCCACTAATGACGGCAGCGGCTCGGCAATCACTTTATCTTCACAGACCTTTGCGACTGTGAATATGAGTTTGTTCAATAAAACGTCATTTGGTGGCGGATTTGTCAGCTATGACAATACCGCAACAGCTGGAACAGTTGAAACGATTGACCTCAGCACTGTTTTCCCGACTGGAATTGTGTTGGGTTTAGATAATGGCGGAACGGGTCTTACGACCGCTGTTCTTGAAGTGACAGATAATACGGGTAAAAAAGACCGCGTGACCTTGACGGGCATTATTGCCACTGGTCAGCGTTGGAAAATTCTTGCCAGTCAGTTTGATGAAGTGGACATTACCAAAATTCAATCCATCGCTCTTTTTGCCGAAGGCGTCAATGTCGGTAAAAAACTGAATGTTGATTGGGGAACTTTCCAATTTGTCCCGACCATTAACAGTGATGCGACCAATCCGTCTACGACTCTGCTTCCTGTGACAAGCACTGGTGAGCGGCCTGTCTTTAACGGATTTGCGTCGAATGACGGCAGCGGCAGCACTGTGGTGCTTTCTTCCACGACTTCCGCTTTGATTAACATGAGCTTGTTCAATGCGACCTCATTCGGCGGCGCGTTTGTCAGCTATGACAACAATGCGACAGCCGGAACGATCGAAACGATTAACCTGAATACTCTTTTCCCGAGCGGACTTGTGCTTGGTCTTGATAATGCTGGAACCGCGTTGACTTCCGTTGTTCTTGAAGTCACCGATAACACCGGCAAAAAAGACCGTGTCACACTTGCCGGAATCACAAACGCGGAAAAACGCTGGAAGATTTTAGCTTCCGCGTTTGATCAGGTCGATACGACAAAAATTCAGTCCATCGCGCTTTTCGCGGAAGGTCTGAATGTCGGCAAGAAACTGAATGTGAACTGGGGCAATTTTCACTTTGTTCCCGGCTTCTCGAGTGACGCCACAAATCCCGCGATTACACTTGTTCCCGCGACGAGCACCGGCGCGCGTCCTGAGTTTATCCCGTTTGCCAGCACTTTCAGTTCCTCGACAGTCAATCAGCAGTCTACGACTGCCGCGCAAGTAAATGTGACAACTTTTAACGCTGCGGCTTTCGCCGGCGCGTTCTTAAGCTACGATGACGGCAATACAGCCGGAACGGTTGAAACGATTAATCTCAATACCGCGTTTCCGACCGGAATGGTCTTTGGATTAAACAATGGCGGAACTTCTCTGACCAGCCTTGTTCTCGAAGTCTCAGATATTAACGGTAAAAATGACCGTGTGGTTTTGACGGACATTACTGGCATAACGAAGCGCTGGAAAATCCCGGCTTCGGCTTTTGATCAGATTGATGTCACGAAGATCAAATCGATCGTATTCCTCGTCGAAGGTGTCCATACCAATGAAACTTTCAATGTGGAATGGGGTAATTTCAGTTTTGTTCCTTCCGTTGCGAGCGATGCGACTAATCCCGCTACGACGCCTGCGCCTGCGTTAGCTTCAGGCCAAGCACCCGCTTTGACAGGTTTTGCGAGCTCTGATTTTAGCGCTTCTACTGTGACGATGCAGTCTCCGACACAAGCGTTGATTGATCTTACGCTTCACAACGCGGCTTCCTTTGGCGGGGCATTTATTAACTATGATGATTTTGCTACAGCCGGAACGGTTGAAAGTATAAATTTTAATACCGCGTTCCCAACGGGGCTTGTTCTTGGGCTTAACAATGGCGGTACGGGGCTTACCAGTATCGTTCTTGAGGTCACGGATAATACCGGTAAAAAAGACAGAGTTCTTTTGACGGGTATCACGAACACCGAAAAGAGATGGAAAATTACGTCCTCTCTTTTTGATGAAGTTGATATGACCAAAATCAAAACATTGACGCTTTTGAGTGAAGGTGTCCATGTAAATCAAAAGCTCAATATTAATTGGGGGACTTTCGCGTTTACTCCAGTGGTGAACGGCACGGCTTACAATGCCGCGGCTTTAACCACGCTGACCAATAATCCGACCCTGAACACGGGCGGAGGAAACACGGCAGCGGGCCAGCCGGCAGGAATTGTGGACCTTGAACAAATTGACGGCAGTGAATTTGAATTTACTTATGACGCGGGCGTGCATGAAACAAGCTTTGCGTTTGTGAGTGTCTCGCGCGGCGGTTTTAACGCGGGCGGTGTTTTCCAGGGGACTGCAGGTTCGCTTCCGCAGGACTTCGTTCTCGCCATGCGGGGACGTGAAAACGGACGTATTAAAATTGAAATCACAGATGTGAACCATAAGCGTTCCGTGTTTATTGTGAATTTGAAATCTATTTATCAAAATTACACGTTGAGTTTGACCGGTAATAATATCGAAGCCGGTTTTGACCGCACGCAAATTGCGAGCATTGTTTTTGTAGAAGACCGCAATATTTCGGGCGGCAATTTCAATGATCTCGTGAAAGTTCAAATGCCCGGTCTTGATTACGGCACTCCGATTTATCCCGCCGAGCTTCAGCAGGTCGCGGATAAAATGGGTCTTGGCGCTCTGGATTATTTCACCGTGGGTAAGGGGATTGATCCCGTTACGCATTTCCCATATGACGCTTTAGATTCAACAGGAACAGCGACTGCGGATGTGAAGTTTACTCAGCCGACTTTGATTGGATTTTACCTTCAGATTCTTGGCGATGTCGTAAACGAACAGTACACGAATGGGCTGTCGAAGGATCAGGCGATTACTGAACTTGATACCGTGCTGTCGAATCTTTTGACGGCGCAGACCAACTTTGGATGGAACGGACTGCTTCCTTGGATTGACCTTGATCCCTCTGAAGCACCGCTCAATAAAACCATTGGGTTAGGGGATAACGCCAATCTTTCTCAAAGCATCGCGGTCATGATTGGATCTTTAGAATCCGCGACTTTGACGGCGGGTCAGCAAACCTTAGTGAATGCTTTAAAAACAAAAGCGAATCAGTTTTTGGATAACCAAGCTCCTGGATATGCCGCATTTGTGGATCCATCACTTGGTATTTTCCGCGGCGCTTTTGAACGTGACACAACCACGAGCTTGACCGGAAATTTTACGGCCGGATTTATTGACCGTCTCGCCAATGAATTCCGCGGCGCGATCGCTTTCCTTAAAGTCCGGTACCCGTCGCTTCCGAGCACGGTTTGGACCGGGCTTGTCGCGAATCAGACGACTTATACTGACCGTAACGGCGTTGTGATTAAGACGCTTGCTTATTATGACGGCGGAGCGTTCCAAGCTTTCTGGCCGATGCTTCGTAACAACGAACGTGATTTTATCGGTTTTAGAAATGCTTTAGATAACGCGTACGCGATTTTCGCGGATTACTCAGCGCAAAATCATTTGCCGGGATTTGTGTCAGCTTCTCAGCGGCCTAACGGCGTTGCTGCCGGTCTTTATGAAGGCTTGATCGGAATCAGCGATATCGCTGAAGGCGCTTCCGCGCAAGGCATTGCTTATCTTCAGGATGTCGCGACTACTTACGCGCTTACCGCGGCTGGATCCATTGATCCTTTCACCACGCTTACCTGGCTGAACTCGATTGAGGATCAGCTTGGAAACCTGAGCGGGGCTCAAGGCTTCTTTGATTCCGCGCGTTCCAATTCTGAAATTTCACGGTTGTTCCTCGGAATTGATATTGCCACAACCTTGCTCGCTCTTGGCGGCGGGAATGGCGACGCGTTCAATGTTTATTTGAAGAACCGCAATCTTGAGACAGCGTTTAACCTTCTCTATGATCAAGCGAGTCAGGCTCTTAATATCGGAAAAGCGGCTGCAGTGATTGCCGGCCCACCCGAATTAGCTGACCGGTCAAAAGCGGTTTTCTCTCATATTAGTTCAGAAGGCATTATCGGAAGTTTCCCGAATGCCGCGACGAACTTTAAAGGCGCGACATACAATATCGGCGCGCTTGCCGGCGGATTTGGCGGAAAATTCTGGGTTCTTGACCAGGACTTTAACGGAACTGCCAGTCAGCTTGTTATTAACTACAACTCAATCGATACACCTCAAGATATCGCGATTGAATTAAAAGACGGCGGCGATAACCTTCTTTATTCGACAACGGTGAGTTTGTCAAACACAGCGACTGATAAGAGGATTGTTATTCAGCTTCCGAACACCGCGAATCTCGCGACGGTCCGCAAGGTTCTCATGATTGTGAATCAAAACGCGACCGGTGATACGAGCGCGAATTTCACGATCAACTCGATTGATTTCATGCACTTTCCGTCTTCGCAGGCGATTAATCCAAGCGCGAGTTTGGGCTCAGGAGATGTTTCGACGTTAAGTGGCAATCCTCCGGCCCAGCTTTTTAGCTCTAACCCCGCGAGCACGCTGGATCATCCCGCGGCGAAAATTACGCGTTTAAATTACAACGTCTCCAACGCGAATGATTTTGCCGGGTTCTCGATTAACTTTGATCCGGCAAATACCGGCAGTACAGTTGATTTGTCCGCTCAGGATCTTGTTTTTGGAATTGATTCCACGACGGTGCAGACGCTCCGTATGGAAGTCGAAGACAATACGGGCAAACGCGCGGTTTTCTATATTACCGGTGTGGATACCACCCGGAACTATTATAAGTTTCTGGCCTCTCTTATGGCTGGCAGCATTGACGCGACTAAAGTGAAGAAGATTAACTTTGTGGTCGATCAGAGCTCTGTCACGGCAGGCGGGCAGGTTGGAAATTTCCAGTTGGAATTAGGCGGCGTTCAATAGTAGAATCAAGCCTTGGAGGCTTACTATGAATAAAAAATTGTCAGTTCTGCTATATTTGGCGTTGGCCTTGGCTTTTGTCCAGTCTGCCTCTGCTGAAATTAATGTGGATGCTGCTTTTAAAGGCACCTTGATTATTACAGGGCCTAAAGGGGAAATTCAGGTTCTCCAAGCTGGAGATGCGATTCCTGAAATAATTCCTGGGTCTACGATTGAAATTTTTGACGGGACCTTAACCGTTAAGAATGGCGAAAATGATGACGTGACGGTTTCCTGCCTCAAAACCGGTATAGCTGTCGGCGGCGGAGGATCTGCTACCGTGACTTGCGGTGCTGAATCAGGGACTCTGGCCGTGATTAAAAACTCCGTAAAATTTATTAAGGATGCCGGCACTACTGCTTTGGAAGAAGGAAAAGAATATCCCATCACAGGTCAATCCGGCCCAAAAACAGCTCCTCCTACAGCGGCATTGGACAATCCTAACGGCACGCCCGTTGCGAATAATCCGCCTGTAGACAGCCGAAGCATTCAATCCAGCGCTTCTCAGTAATGTCCCGTCTAAACAAATTCACCGCGTTCGCGGCAATTCTTCTTACCGCGCTTAGCGTTTATCCGCAGAATCTTCAGGCTGATTTTCAGCTGACCGATGCCATCCAGGAATTCGGTGAAAAGCGTTACGTTAAAACAGGCCCCGCGCGTCTGCATGCCGGTCCCCTTAGAATTCATCCGACCTTGGTAAACCGCGTTGGGTTTGATTCCAATATTCTTTCGGAGCCGGAAGATGAAAAACATGATGTTGTTTTTAATGTCCGGCCAGGCGCGATTTTAGAACTCCCAATCAATAAACATCAGCTCGCGGTAGGATATGCCGCTGATTTTGAAATTTTCACAAAGCACCGCAATCATAAACAAAATGATGCAAACCAAGATTTCTTCGCTCTGGCCGACTTAAATTTTCCTGATTGGTACGTTAATGTTTTAGAAAAATTTTCCGAAACGTCATCGCGATCCGGCACAACCTTTACAAGCCGCATTCCCCGTTTTGATCAATCGATTAATCCTAAAATCGGCTACCGTTGGAAGCGGTTTACCTTTGAGAGCGGATTCCGCCATTTCTTAAGAGATTTCCGTCAGCAGGTGATGGACCCCTTTGATTTTCAGGTGACCGAGTTTACGGAAGTTCTTTATTATGATCTGTTTGCGCGTCTTAAAGCTTTCTTTGAATATCAATTCGCGAAAATTGATTATAACGATGACTATACGCGCAAAGCGTTTGTGAATCAGATGAGGGTTGGTTTACAGGGAGAAATTATGCCCCGCCTTACGGCGAAAGTCCGCACCGGTTTGCAGTTCCGCAATTCCACAACATCTTCCGAGCCTGATTTTTATTCCTGGATAGGAGACATTCTTGTGGAGTATCAAGTCCGGGACAATTTTAAAGTTCACGCGGGATTCAGCCGTGAGCCTGTTGAAGCGACATTCCAAAGCGTCAATTTTTTTAAAGAACATTTGTTAAAAGTGGGTTTCGATTATGAAGTCCGCCCGAATTGGACTGTTTTCACGGAAAGTAAATATTACCGGCATGATTACGCTGAGCGCGCGGTGATTGGCCAAACAGATGGATTCCGCCACGATAACCATATTGGTGTCGAAACAGGGCTCCGCTATATTACCCGTGATTGGCTCAGCTGGAAACTTTCTTACGAGTATCTCCGCAGGGCCTCCAATTTTGGCTCGCTTGACTATACTGACCATCAGGTCTCCCTTACCTCCAATTTGGCTTATTAGGAAATTCAGGTTACCCTTGTGACAGGGTAATTCCTCGCTTGATTTTTGTCTAAAATAGCCGTTAATTACCCGAAGATATGAACAAAAAACTTTTGTCTCTATTCGCTATCCTAACCCTTTCTATAAGCGTAAGTTCCGTCTGTTTGGCAGCGGAGTCAGAATTTAGCAGCGGGACAGGAAAAAGGGTGGAATATTACCGGATTGGGGTCGGTGATCTTTTGCAGATTGAGGTTTATGACGAAGCAGACCTTACCAAGGAGGTCCGTGTTTTGACCGATGGCACAATCTCATTTCCATTATTAGGTTCGATTCACGCCCTTGGCCTGACCGTGGGTGAGCTTGAACAAGAGCTCACCAAGGATCTCGGAGCAAAATATTTGGTAAGTCCTCAAGTGACTGTTTTTGTCAAAGAATTCAGCAGCATTTTTGTTTTTGGAGAAGTTAAAAAACCGGGATCTTTTCCGCTTTTTGGAAAAATTACCGTTTTTGAAGCGATTACGCTTGCCGGAGGATTTACTGAAACAGCTAATCCTTCCAAAGTGAAAGTGATCCGTCAGGTTGACGGGCAGGAAACGTCATTTGAAGTGGACATCAGTCTTCTCACAAAAAAAGGGGATTCCAGTCAGGATCGCGAGCTGCAGGCGAACGACCGCGTGATTGTGCCCCGGAGCTTCTTTTAAAGGCCTATGACTGTGCTTGATCATTATGAAGTTCATCTGCGGGATTATCTCTATATTCTCCGCAAACGCAGAAAAGTCATTTTTGTTTTTTGTGTTTTTACGCTGGCGCTCGGAATTGTTGGAACCCTCTTCCAAAAAGTTCTGTACCGTTCAACCACAACCATACTGATTGAAAAAGAAAATCCCAATATTGTGGATTTTAAAGAAGTAATGGCGCTGGACGCGTCCACAACTGACTACTACCAAACGCAGTACCAGATGCTTAAAAGCCGGACACTTATTCATGACTTAATTGAGCAGGAAAAGCTTTCCGAAGATCCGTATTTAAAAGCCATGCAAAAGGGCGGCTTGCGAAATATGGTGTCTCATCAGCCATTTTTAAACGCTTGGCTTCGTGAGTTCATCACCGATGTTTCGCTCGAGGATATCTTTATCCGCCGCATGCTCCGGATTGATCCGGTCAGAAATTCGCGTCTCGTCGAAGTTAGTGTTCTCCATCCTGACCCTGTGCAAGCGGCGAATCTTTCCAATAAGCTGGTCGCGCTGTTTATCCGTCATAGTATTGAGGACCGGTTTATGATGTCGAAACAAGCGACGGATCTTATTACAGGACAGCTGGTTGAGCTCAAGGAAAATGTTTCGGTCGCTGAAAAAAAGCTGCAGCAATATAAAGAAGCAAATAGGCTGGTGAAACTGCCGTCCATTCGCGAACAAAGCAAGTTTATTGAAGACGCGAAGCTTGAGCTTGTAAAAATCCAATCTGAAGAATCCAAACTCGCGAAGCGCTACTTGCCGGCGCATCCCAAGCGTATCCATATCCGCTCGCAGATTGAAGGGTTGGAAGAAAAAATCAATGAAGAAGAGAAGAAGATTCTCGATTCAGGCGGAGTAGCCATTGAGTACGCTCAGTTGGAAAGAGAAGCCGACAGCGCAGGGAAAATTTATGAAGCGCTCCTTGCCCGCGTCCAAGAAACAACGAGCGAAGCAAAAACTCAGGCCAGTAATATTCTTGTGGTGGACAAAGCTCAGCCGCCCGTGCGTCCCTTTGAACCAAGGCCATTTCTGAATCTTATGATGGCTCTCATCCTAGGTCTTGCGGGCGGAATTTTGCTCGCGTTTTTTTATGAATATTTGGATTCCACCATCAAGATTCCGGATGATGTGGAGAAGGGGCTGGGCCTCGACTTATTTGGGATTATCCCGCAAGCTGAAGTGAACCGGAAACTTCCCCTTAAAGGCGCCATTTTCTTCTCACCGAAAGAGCCTTCTCCGGTAGCTGAATCATTCCGGGCTTTACGGACAGCCCTGCTGTTCCGTTTGCGCCATCATTCGGAATGCCGGACACTTTTAGTCACAAGCCCTAATCCTGAAGAAGGGAAGACGTCCGTCAGCCTTAATCTTGCGGCGGCATTTCAGCAGAATCATCTCAAAGTTCTTTTAATTGACGCGGATCTGCGCAAACCGAGAATCCATAAAATTTTAGGGGTTGAAGCGGGGCAGGGGCTTTCAGAAGTGCTGGAAGCTCAGGTTTCTGTGAACGAGGCGATTCAAAAGAACGCGGCAGATTTAGGGTTTGATTTTCTTAGCTGCGGAGCGCCTTCGGATCATCCCACTGAAATCCTTGGGTCCGAAGCCATGGAAAAACTGGTGGATGAATTAAAAAGGCAGTATGACGTTGTGATTTTAGACAGCCCTCCTTACCTCGCGGTGGCGGATGTTGCGGTGCTTAGCGAGTACGCGGATGCGTTAGTGATTGTGGGACGCTACCAGAAGACGGACCGCAGGCATTTGAAAAATATCAAGCGCCGGTTTCGGGTTCCCGATCATCAGATTATCGGGGTAGTTATCAATCGCGTGAGTGTCCGTGAAAAGGATTATTATTATCACCAGTATTATTATTACGGATACGGTGACGCGGACCGCAAAAAATGATTTCATGGCGCTGCCTGCTGCTTGAAGTGAGTCTTGCGGCGGTGTTGATCGTCTCACCGCTTGCGTTTGGCTGTGTTTATTCCTGGGGCTCCATGGCGGTGTCCGGGGCAATTTTTCTCCTCCTTGCTTTCCATCCTGAAGCGGTCAATTTATCCGTTCTTCCAAAATTTTGCGTTACGGCTTTTACATTTGTCGCAATTTTGCTTTTGCTTCAGCTTTGTTTCGTCTCCATGCAGAAATATGAAACAGGGAATGAGATGCTCAAGTGGGGCGCTGCCGCAAGTCTCTTTCTTCTCGCGCAGAGACTTGGTCTTTCTGCGGTTAAACGAATTATGGTTGTCATCATTCTTATTGGGGCGGTAGAAAGCGTGTATGGCTTTTACGAGGTTGTTTCAGGGCGCGAAATGGTTCTCTGGCGCGCTAAAGAAGCTTATCAGGGTTTCGTGACGGGAACTTTTATTAACCGTAACCATTTGGCGGGTTTCCTTGAGCTTTGCTTGGGTTTAAGTCTTGGGCTCTTTGCGAAATCGGCCAATGAAAAACGGATCGCGTGGATTTCCGCATTTGGGATATTAACCGCCTGCTTGCTCATCTCGCTTGGTGCTACGGGCTCCCGGATGGGAATGATGAGTGTTTTTGTCTCAGCTTTCATTATGCTTCTGTTAATTAAATCAATTCGTAAATCCGCTTTACTGCGTTGGGGATTTATTGTGCTCACGATTGGGGCGCTTTATTCTTCAGCTCAGATATTTCGCGCGCGTTTTGATTTTTCTGAGGGACTTGTCAATTTTGACGGAGGCCGGCTTGAGTTTTGGAAAAATGTTTTGCGGATGCTGAAAGTTTATGTTTGGTTCGGTTCGGGGCTTGGGAGTTTTGATTGGGTCCTTCCC
>CAZEFF010000070.1:0-10939 GCA_964511315.1 uncultured bacterium
AATCCCTCCGGCCTAACCGTTTTATTATTCCGATCCAAAGCGATTGAAACGCGGGTGCGCTGTGTCCCAAGGAAACGCCCCCCTGTTCAAAAGACTTGAGATTGCCCCTCTTCCCCGCCATAATACACGGCTCAGGAAACTATTATGGGCATCGAAGCCTTTCCAGAAATCGAAAATTTTCAAAAGCTTCCCCGGCAAGTCATTGTCAAAGGGGGGAGCTCTACCTTCAGCCAGGAACGGGGCGCCGAACTCCGCGGGATCGTCATCAATAATATCGGCCATCCCATCCGCGGCATCTCGGTTCATGTCGTCATCTTTAATGAAAATAAAATCCCCGTCTTAAGCACCAGCACGACCGCCGACCCCGAAACCCTTCCTCAGGGAGGCATCGCTTCATTCACCTTTCAGATCAAAACACTCGATCAGGAAATTCAGGATTATCACCTTTACACGAATTGGAAATTCGATGACCGGGAATAATAAAAATATCGAAGTCCTGCTCCGCGAAGAACGGAAATTCCATCCCTCCGGCCAATTCCAAAAAAGCGCCCACGTCAAAGACGAATCCATTTACATCAAAGCCGCCAAAGACCCTGAAACCTACTGGGCCAGCTGGGCCTCCAATCTTACTTGGATGAAACCCTGGAAAAAAATTCTTGATTGGAAACCGCCTCACGCCAAATGGTTTGTGGATGGAAAACTAAACGCCTCAGTGAATTGCGTCGACCGCCACGTTTTCTCGGGCAATGAACACCTTGCCCGCCGCAACAAAGCCGCCATCATTTGGGAGGGTGAACCGGGAGACACCCGCCAGCTTACTTATTGGGACCTTTACCGCGAAGTCAGCCGCTTCGCGAACGTCCTCAAAAAAATGGGCATCAAAAAAGGCGACCGCGTCGGTATTTATTTACCGCTCGTCCCCGAACTCATCATCGCCTGCCTCGCGTGCGCCCGCATTGGTGCCGTACACAGTGTCGTCTTCGGAGGCTTCAGCGCCGAAGCCCTCCGCGACCGCATGAATGATGCTGAGGCGAAACTTTTGATCACCGCCGACTACGGCTGGAGACGCGGCAATCAGATCCAGCTCAAACGCGCCGCCGATGAAGCCTTAAAAGACGCGCCTTCGGTAAAAAATGTCATCGTCGTTCAGCGCGGCCCGAGCGCCTCCCAGCAATGCGAAATCAAAGAAGGCCGCGACCACTGGTGGCACCGCCTCATGCAGGACGCCGACAATTACTGCGAACCCGCCGAGATGGATGCCGAAGACATGCTTTTTATTTTGTACACCTCAGGCACCACCGGAAAACCCAAAGGCATTGTGCACACCACCGGCGGCTACATGACCGGAGTCTACGCCACCACCAAATGGGTTTTTGATTTGAAGGATGAAGACGTTTATTGGTGCACCGCCGATGTCGGCTGGATCACCGGCCACAGCTATGTGATTTATGGACCGCTCTCAAACGGCGCGACCACTTTTATTTATGAAGGCGCGCCCGACTGGCCCGAAAAAGACCGCTTCTGGAAACTCATCGAAAAATACGGCGTCAGCGTTTTTTACACCGCGCCCACCGCCATCCGAACTTTTATGAAATGGGGAACCGAATGGCCCGCGAAATCCAATCTCTCCACACTCCGCCTTTTAGGCAGCGTGGGCGAACCCATTAATCCCGAAGCCTGGATCTGGTATCACGAAAATATCGGCAGCCGCAAATGCCCGGTGGTCGACACCTGGTGGCAAACCGAAACCGGCGCCATCATGATTTCTCCTTTGCCCGGCGTCACCACCACCAAGCCCGGTTCCGCCACCCAAGCCTTCCCCGGAATTTCCGCGGAAGTCTTAAATGAAAAAGGGGAGCGCGTGGAATCCGGCGGCGGCTATGTCGCCATCACCAAACCCTGGCCCTCCATGCTGCGCACGCTTTATAAGGATGATGAGCGCTACGTGAAAACCTATTGGTCCAAGTGGGGCAATGAAATTTATTTTCCCGGCGACGGCGTCCGGCTCGATGAAGAAGGCTATTTTTGGTTCATGGGCCGCGTCGATGACGTGATGAATGTCGCGGGCCACCGCATCGGAACTATGGAAGTTGAAAGCGCGCTTGTGGATCATCCGCAAGTGGCTGAATCCGCGGTCGTCGGAAAAAATCATGAAATCAAAGGGCAGGCCATCGTCGCGTTTGTGACTTTGAAGGAAGGCATGACCTCCTCCGCCGAACTCGCGGCCGAACTGAAAGCCCATGTCGCGAAAAAAATCGGGTCACTCGCCCGGCCCGAAGAAATTTTATTTTCCGCGGACCTTCCCAAAACGCGCTCAGGAAAAATCATGCGCCGTCTTCTGCGCGACATCGCCGAAGGCAAAGCGCTCGGCGACACCACCACCCTTGCTGATCCCGCCGTTGTTTCGCGGCTGAAACAGCAGTATGAGGAAGAAGAATAGGTTTTTTACGGCGAGTTTGCTTGGCGTTCTGTGAAGTATTTCCCTCTCCCTTAGGGAGAGGGTGGGGTGAGGGGGATGGATAAAAAAACAAAAACCTTTGCTCAGCAGCTTCGGCATCATCAGACGGATGCGGAGAAAAAGGCCTGGTATTTTTTGAGAAACCGGAATTTTTTAAATTTAAAATTTCGGCGTCAGCACAAAATCGGATCTTATGTTGTTGATTTCTGCTGCCTCGAAAAGAAATTGATTCTTGAGCTGGATGGCGGAGGTCATGCGGTAAAAAAAGATCAAGATCAAAAACGTTCGCAATATTTGGAAAGTGAAGGATATACTGTTTTAAGATTTTGGAATCATGAGATGTTAAAAGACCCCGAGATTGTTTTAGAAGCGATTCGCCAAAAATTAACGTAAACCCTCACCCTGGCCCTCTCCCTAAAAAGGAGAGGGGATAAATAACTGTGACAAACAAATTATTCTATCAGCAAGCCGTAAAAGTTATTCCCGCGGGAGTCAATTCGCCCGTGCGCGCGTTCCGTTCTGTCGGCGGCAATCCCATTTTCGCGAAAAAGGGAAGAGGCGCCTATTTCTGGGATGAGAATGGAAAACGGTATTTTGATTTCTGCAATTCCTGGGGCGCGCTTTTATTCGGACACGCGCCCGAAGGTTTAATCAAAACCATCCGCCGCGAAATCAAAAACGGCACAAGCTTCGGCATCGCGACAAAAAAAGAAGTCGAACTCGCCGAAGCGCTTCAATCGCTATACCCCTCTATGGAAATGCTGCGCCTGGTTTCTTCCGGCACCGAAGCCGTCATGTCGGCGGTGCGCCTCGCGCGCGGCTTCACGGGGCGGACAAAAATTGTCAAAATTGACGGCGGTTATCACGGCCATGTGGACAGCATGCTCGTCAAAGCGGGTTCGGGCGGCGCGACCTTCGGCGTTCCTGACTCCGCGGGAATCCCCGAAGCCCTCGCGCGCGAAACCCTGACGCTTCCATTTAATGATTTTGACGCGCTCGAAAATCTCTTCCGCAAAGATGGAAAAAAAATCGCGCTTCTCGCGCTCGAGCCGGTGCCCGCCAATATGGGCGTGGTGCTGCCGAAGCCCGGATACCTTGAAGCGTGCCGGAAAATCACAAAAAAATACGGAGCCCTTTTATTATTTGATGAAGTGATTACGGGATTCCGCGTGAATGCCGGAGGCGCGCAGGCGCATTATAAAATTAAGCCGGACCTGACCTGTCTTGGGAAAATCCTGGGCAGCGGATTTCCGATCGCCGCCTTTGGAGGGCGGAAAGAAATCATGCGGAAACTCTCGCCGCTTGGCCCCGTATACCAGGCCGGAACGCTTTCGGGAAATCCTGTCGCCGTGAGCGCGGCGCTTTGGGTGCTTAAAAATTTAAAAGGTAAAAGTGAAAAGGTAAAAAGTATTAATAAGAAGGCCGAAAAGTTTTTCGCGGAGCTTGAAAAAGGAATCAAACAAAATAAATATCCGGTCCGGCTGAATAAAATCGGCTCCATGTTCACGATTTTCTTCTCTCCCGATGCCGTCACCGATTACGCGTCCGCCAAAAAATCGGATACCCAAAAATTTGCCGAATATTTTCACGCCTGTTTAAAGCAGGGGATTTATTTAGCGCCCTCGCAGTATGAAGCGAATTTTGTGTCTGCCGCGCAAAGCCCCGCCGAGCTTTCGCGGGCCGCGAAAGTTATTCTGCATAGTCTCTCCCGGGCTTTTGCCTGATGCCTTCTCTTTCTGTGTCCGCGGTGATTGCCGCGAAACACGAAGCGCGCAGTATTGGTTCCGTCATTTTTCCCCTGAAAAAATTTTGCTCTGAAATCATTGTCGTTTGTGATTCCGCGGAAGACCCAACGCTCGCGGCCGCGCGTGAGCTGGGAGCGAAGGGGATTCTCAATGATCTTGGGCCGGGCCGCGGACGCGCCATTCAAAAAGGCATCCAAGTTGCCGCGGGTCAGATCATTGTTTTGATGGATGCCGATGGTTCGCATGACGGATCAAAACTGGCGGACTTTATCGGGCCGATTGAACGCGGTGAAGCGGACCTGGTGATCGGTTCAAGAATCCGCGGCGGCAGCGAAGAATTTTCTACGAGCGCCCAGGATAAAATTCAGCACCTTGGAAACCGCGCGGCCACGGGGCTCGTGAATCTTCTTTTGGGGTCTAAGTTTACCGATCTTCATTATGGTCAGCGGGCCGTCCGCGCGGATCTGCTGAAAAGCCTTCACCTGGAAGACACGGCCATGACCACCGAAGCCGAAGTGCTTATTAAATGCTGGAAACGGCGCGCGCGCATTTTGGAAATTCCAGCCTTCGAATTAAAACGCCAATATGGGAAAAGCCACCTCCGGTTTCCCGGAATTATTTGGGATTGTTTCCGCAGTTATTTGAAGCATGGGTTTTCGCCAGTACCCTCTCCCATTGGGAGAGGGCAGGGTGAGGGAAAGCCGAACCCCTCATCCTAGCCTTCTCCCCTGAGGGGAGAAGGGAATCCCTGAACAGTGACAATCGAAAACCTTGCTGTTATAATGCCCGTCGAATTGTCCCGTTAGATCTTTAACCCATCAACATTTTTGCGGATAAACAGAAGCAATGAAAATAATGGACAGCCCTATTAGCAGCCTGATTCGGAAGGAGATCTAACGGGATGAGCCCATCCGTTGTGACCCTTGAAGAAATTTACGAGCCCATCCAAAAGAAAATGGATGCCGTGCCGTCGGCCATTTTAAATACCCTTTCGACCCCCAATGAATTGGCTCAGGATGTCGTAAAATATTTTTTCGCGGCTTCAGGGAAACTCCTTCGCCCCGCGCTTACTTTTTTAGGGGCCGAGCTTAAAAATTCCGGCCACGGGCTGGATGCGAGAGTGATCGCGCTCGGAGCCGCGTTTGAAATTTTTCACTCGGCCACACTTATTCATGATGACATTATCGATTCCGCCTTTTTGCGCCGCAGCGTGCCGACCGTCAACACCAAGTGGAACTCTCAGGTCGCCGTGCTGGTCGGAGATTATCTGCACGACAAAGCCATCGCCTCCATTTTTCAAAACGGCAGCGCGGATATTTTTGCGCTTTTCCTCAAAACCGCCGGCCTTGTCTGCGACGGCGAAATTCACGAGCTTAAAGTAAAAGGCAATCTCGAACTTACGGAAGAAGAATATCTCGATATTATTGATAAGAAGACCGCCGTGCTTTTGGCCTGCGCGCTGCAGGCCGGGGGAATGCTCGCGGGCGCGTCAGCTGAAGAAGCCCGCGCGCTTTTTAATTACGGCACCTTTTTCGGGCAGGCCTTCCAAATTGTGGATGACTGCCTCGATTTTACAGGCGAAGAGCAGGAATTCGGCAAAACGCTTGGCGCCGATCTTGCCGCCGGCGTGCTCACCTTGCCGGTGATTCAGCTTTTTAAAATTCTGCCCGCGGCAAAAACCGCTGAAATCAAACAGCTCTTTAAAAACGGGCAAGTGAGCGAAAAATATTCCGTGCTTCTCGCGCTCATCCGCGACAGCGGGGCGCTTGATTACGCGCTTGAACGCGCGCGGCAATTTTCTGATAAAGCCCGCCTCGAACTTTCTGTTTTTCCCGATAATCCCGCCAAGCGCAGCCTGCTTAAGCTTGTGGATTATGTCATTGAGAGAAATCGTTGAGTCGGATGTCGTATGTCGACTATCGCGCTTCGTATTCGGGATTTATTCTTTATGGCATCCTAAGTACGGCATACGACCTACGATAGTCATGCTTGTCATTGTCCCTACTCCCATCGGAAATTTGAAAGACATCACGTACCGCGCGGTGGAAGCCCTTCGGGCGGCGGATTTAATTGTCTGCGAAGATACGCGCCATACCCAAAAACTTCTCGCTCATTATGAAATTCAAAAACCGCTCATGAGTTTTCATGAACATAGCGGCGAAGGCAAAGTGCTCGGCATCCTGAACCGCATGCGCGGCGGGGAGACGGTCGCGCTGGTTTCAGACGGGGGAACGCCCGCGGTTTCTGATCCCGGCTTTGAAGTTGTTCATGCCGCCATTCAAAACGGAATCAAGGTTGAGGTTTTGCCCGGCGCGTGCGCGCTTGTGACAGCGCTTGTGGCCAGCGGGCTCGCGGTCGACTGCTTTACTTTCTTCGGTTTTCTTTCGCAAAAGTCAGCGACCCGCCGCAAAGAACTGGAAGGGCTTGAAAACAGGGAAGAAACCCTGATATTTTATGAGTCGCCTTACCGTGTGGGTAAAGTGCTTGAAGATATGCTTTTGGTATTTGGCGACCGTGAGGCGGTGGTGGCCCGCGAACTGACAAAAAAATTTGAAGAAATCACGCGCGGCAAATTACCGGACTTAATCAAAAAATTCGCCGGCAAAAATGTTCTCGGCGAAATTGTGATTGTCGTGTCGGGAAAAAACCGTAAACCCCTTTTTAGCGATAAGGGATAAGCGTTAAGCGATAAGTGGTAAGAAAAAAGTGACAAGCGAAAAGCGATAAGCGATAAGTGATAAGAAAAAAATGGAAAAAGAAAAAGTCATCTCTTTCAGAGATCTTAAGATATGGGAAAAATCGCACAAGCTTGTGCTGGCAGTGTATCAGTTAACTCAGAGTTTTCCTGCTGAAGAGAAATATGGCTTAGTTTCGCAGCTACGTCGGTCCGCAAGCTCGATACCTGCCAATATTGTTGAAGGCCATGCGCGAAATAGCCGTAAGGATTTTGCGCACTTTCTGATCGTTGCTAAGGGTTCTTTAGAGGAAACGAAATATTTTTTAATCTTAGCGAAAGATCTAGGCTATTTATCAGCAGATATCTTTGAAAAACTTGATTTGCAATGTTCTGAAATTGGAAGGATGCTGTATGCTTTTAGACAAAAATTGCTTTAACTTAACGCTTAGCGCTGAGCGCTTATAACTAAATATGAAAAAAATCGCGTTTATGGTTTCCGGCAACGGAACGAATATGGAAAATTTAATTAATGACTGCCACAACGGCCGCATTATGGCCGAGGCCTCGCTTGTGATTTGCGATAAGCCGGAAGCGGGGGCCATCAAGCGCGCGAAAAACTACGGCGTGCCGGTGGCGGTGTTTGACCGCAAACAGTTCGCGTCGAAAGAAGCTTTTGAAACCGCGATCATTCAAAAACTTGAAGAACGCGGGATTGACTGGGTGGTGCTCGCGGGTTTTATGCGCATCTTAAGCGCCGGATTTGTCCGCAAGTATTGGGGCAAGCTGATCAATATCCATCCTTCACTTTTGCCGGCTTTCCCCGGCGCTCACGGAATTAAAGACGCCTTTGACGCTAAGGTCAAAGAAACCGGTGTGACGGTTCACTTTGTGGATGAAGGCGTGGACTCCGGCAAAATCATCCTTCAAAGGAAGGTTCCGGTCGATCCCGCGGACACGCTCGAGTCTCTTGAGACCAAAGTCCATGCCGCCGAATATGAAATCTATCCCGAAGCCCTCCGGCTTGTTCTGTCCGGCAAAGTTAAACCCTAGAGCACGTCGTATGCCGTATATCGACTATCGTATTCTAAAAACCCTTAAGCGAAGCACGGACTGCGGTCTACAATGTACGGCATACGAAGTACGATAGACTAAGCACGATATACGATATGCTTGTTTTGTCGGGCGTCATTCCTTATAATTCCCGAGTCCATCCCGATTTGTGACGCCCCCTCGTGGAGTGGAATAATCTAAAAATTTACTGAGAAAAAATTCCCCCTCTCCTTAATCCTCTCCCCCTGAAGGGGGAGAGGGAAGGGTGAGGGGGCAAAAAGGAGAATATATGTCTTCCACAAAAATCGCAAAAATTATCGCCCGTGAAATTCTTGATTCCCGCGGAAATCCAACCATCGAAGCCGATGTTTGGCTTGAAGACGGAACTTTCGGCACGGCCGCGGTTCCAAGCGGTGCTTCCACCGGAGAATTTGAAGCTGTGGAGCTTCGTGACGGCGACAAAAACCGTTACGGCGGCAAAGGGGTTTTGAAAGCGGTTAAGAATACCAATACCCAAATCGCGAAGGCGCTTAAAGGCAAAGACGCGCTGAATCAAAAAGCCATTGATCAGATCATGATCAAATTGGACGGAACCGACAATAAAAGTAAACTCGGCGCGAACGGAATGCTGGCCGTATCGATGGCGGTTTGCCGCGCGGCCGCGAACGCGCAAAAACTTCCGCTCTGGCAGCATATCGGAAATCTTCATAACAATAAAAAATTCACTCTGCCTGTGCCGATGGCGAACATCATCAACGGCGGCAAACACGCGGACAACAAAATTGATTTTCAGGAATTCATGATCGCCCCAATCGGCGCGAAAAGTTTTTCGGAAGGTCTGCGCTGGATCACTGAAATTTTTCACGCGCTTAAAAAAATCCTTAAAAGCAAAGGGCATGTCACCGCGGTCGGGGATGAAGGCGGATTCGCGCCGAATCTCGGCAACGAAGAAGCGCTTGAAGTGATTATGGAAGCGATCCAAGCGGCGGGCTATAAAGCGGGCAGCCAGATTAAAATCGCGCTCGACTGCGCTTCCTCCGAACTCTTTGATGAAGGCGCGCGTAAAGGCTACAAGTTCTGGAAATCAAATCCCGGAACGCTTTTTACCACCGATCAAATGGTGGATATTTACGCGGAGTGGATCGAAAAATACCCCATCTACTCGATTGAAGACGGGCTGGATCAAAATGATTGGGCCGGCTATGTGAAATTTACGAAAGCCCTGGGTTCTCAAATTCAGATTGTGGGCGATGATTTCTTTGTTACGAATCCTCAGCGTTTTGCCAAAGGCATCAAGATGGGCGCGGCTAACGCGATTTTGATTAAGGTCAATCAAATCGGAACCGTGACGGAAACCCTCGAAGCGATCCGCATGGCGCAAAAGGCCGGGTACGGCGTGATTTCTTCGCACCGCTCAGGCGAAACCGAAGACGCGTTTATCGCCGACCTCGCCGTAGGCACGGGCGCGGGACAGATCAAAACCGGATCGCTTTCACGCACGGACCGCATCGCGAAATACAATCAGCTTCTCCGCATTGAAGAGCAGCTTGGCGCGAAAGCCGTTTACGCGGGCGCCAAGATTTTTAAACAGAAAAAAACCGCCGCGCTCGCCCGTTAAATTTAGGGACGGCGAATGCGCAAATCGTTTTTCATTCTCTGGATCGGGATGGCGGGGCTGCTGGTTTTTTGCTGGGTCTATCTGCCCACGCTTTCCCGGTACCGGGATTTAAAAACGCAGGAAGAAAATCTGATCGCGCAGGTCAAAGACCTTGAAAAGAAAATCACCGATTTGCGCGAAGAGCGCGATCTTTTAAAGAACGACAAGCAGTACCTTGAAAAAGTGATCCGCGATGAACTGGGTCTTGTTAAGCCGGGCGAAGTGGTTTACAAGTTTGTGCAGGATGAAGATTCGAAAAGCGGAGAACCCGTAAAAGCCGCGGCGGATCAGGCGCAGGCGCCTGTGGCCAAGAAAGCCTTGGCGCCGATTACGGCTAATCTTTCAGCCGCGGATTCTTCTTCCGCCGCGCCCGCGGTTTCGACTTCCACATCCACGTCTACTTCTACTTCGACATCAACATCAACCTCGACGGCCGTGTCTACCGCGCCCGCGAAGAAAACTCAAACCTCCGCGGTGACCTCGTCAAAGACAAAAAAGACCGCGGCTTCTACGAAAAAGAAAACCACCACAAAGAAAAAATCCACGAGCACTTCCGCCCGCTAATTTTTTACGGCTTGTTTTTTAAAAGATGCCAGGCTTCCCGGTAGGTATGGGATTTGGGTTTTCTTTGGCGGGTTTTTCTTTCTACTATCGTTATGCCGCTTTTAAATGAATCGAAAGCTTGAAACGGCAGTACGTAAAAAATATCCAGATCGTCTAAATATAAAATGGCGAAATCAAAATCACCTTTCGAATATCTTTTGCGAGCCATCAAACGGCGGTTAGTGAGGGTGCGGCGGCTGTCGACCGTGTAGACATCGTTTCTGAACCAGGCGCTTTTGACCTGAATTTTTATAAATTTATTTCTATGTTCAATTACCAAATCATATGGAAGCCGATCACCGATAGGCTTGAGAACATTAAAGCCTAATTTAAGCAGGCGGGTAATGACGGCGTTTTCCGCGATGTCAGCCTTTAGTTTTTTGTCTTTTACCGAATTTTTTTGAGTCATATCGGATAATATTTTAACATATAAACTCCTTGAAGCTAAGGGGGGAAGGCCCTATAATAACGCCCTCTCCAAGTTGTATCGCTGCATATTCTCGCGGTAGCATTTAATCGTGCTTCCGTAACGGCGCGGGGTGGAGCAGCTCGGTAGCTCGTTGGGCTCAAGTGAAGTATGGGCTGTTTAGCCGGCAACGGCTAAATGATTTCCTGTCAAACTCGGTGAACCCTCATTTATGTGGGAATACCGAGCCAAGTTCGCCGAATGACTGGCGAAAAGGTGTAGAGACTAGACGGCAGGCCCCCTTCGGGGGTGAAGGTATAGTCCAGACCACAAATCCGGTGCA
>CAZEFF010000071.1:0-10784 GCA_964511315.1 uncultured bacterium
CGTCCGGGAGCGTAGTGCGAGATGGAAAAACCTCCGAAGTGGATGGTTTGGCGAAAGCAATGGTTTCAGAGCCTCAAAGAGGCGCTGTTTTCGTAAAACAAGGCGCAAAAGTGAATCAAGTCGCGCGGGTTGAATTGACGGTTAATGGTCAAAACAAATTTCTCGTTCGAATTGACAAGGATAAGCTGACGCCAATTGCTCAAGTTGGAAAAGAAGGTGAGACGGGGCTGCCATTTTTTAATGGGCTTTATGACGCGCTCGTCAATAAATCCAAGTTATTCTCTCCGGTGGTGTTTGGTATCGTGCATGGCCAAATCCCAGGGGCTAAACTCGAAGATGAGCTTCCGCCGGCGATTGCTAAAAAAGTAAAAGGAAAGCCTGCCGCGAAGCCCGGTCAAGAAAAAGCAGCCGCAGCCCGTTCGGAAATGGGGCGTCAAGTTTCCGGCATTCCTGAAAATTTTTGGAAACTTAAGGCGCCGGCCGGAGGGTATAAAAATGTTGTGATTGAAACACATCTGAATGCGCAGGGGGTTGGAAATTTAGGGGCATCCGTACAGCTTGCAAAAGAAATGATGAAGCGAATGCCAGGTTTAAAAGTAACCATTGCCGTGGAAAGAATAGATGAGAAACAGCTGCGGAAGTCGCTTGCGAATGAGTTCCAAGGGCTCGAGGGGATTCAATTTGTTATTGCCGAGGATGTGGAAGCTTCTGAAAAAGGTTTCTCAAAATTTGACCTTTTAATCCGCATTGCTTTGCCACAGGCAGAGTTCAGCTTGAATTCGGAAGGGCGGCTGCCGGCCTTAGGGATGGATTTTAAATTTCGTGAAACTAAGAACCAAATTTACATTCCGCTTTTTTCGCGTTCGGGTGATCAATACCAATCTTCTGAAATTGACGGACGAAATGTCCACTACCTGCCGCTTCACTTTAATCAGGGATTAACCTATTTTGACTCCGAACTTTATGAGGCGTCAGAAGCGCAAAAATCACAATCGAATGCTGAAATTGTCCGCGAACGGGGAGCTGTTTTGAGCGAGTCTGGAATCAAGAGCAGCGAAAGCGATGAAACGATGGATCGCCACTGGGCATTTTCATATTTTCAAAATGCCGGCGTATTTCTGGAATATGCGCAAGGTCTCCAGGCTGCGGCACAAAAAACCGGCAAGACTGTTGATATTTATGCCGTGGCGGGCGGTATCGCGGATGCGGAGAGTAAACGCTGGATGGAAGAGGAGTTGAAATCTAAAGGGATTCCTACATTCAATTTTGAGGAGGGCGGGAACACCGCGCAAATGAACGGCAATCAGAGTTTGGTCCGAGTTATTTTGATCCCGAAACAAAATACTGCTAACTTCCGGCGCTGGATTTTACAGACAGGCAAGCCCGGAGATGCCGGCAGCGGTATGGAACAGCTTTACCCTAATCTTATGACCGGTGATGTTTCGTTTCTGCAAATGCTAAGCGCGAAACGTATGGCGATTCATGATTGGTATTCTGGGACGGCATTAAGCTTTCTTGGAGACGATAAAAAAGTGCTGCCGGGATTTACAGGCTGGATTGCGGACAAGGTTCCGGACGGCTGGGCATCGATGAAACGATTATGGCAGCCTGCCAACCGAAGCGATGTCGGAGGCTTATTCTCTGATGATCAATATAAGGCGATTAGTGAGTCAAAAGTCGATGTGCAAAAAATGTTAAACAAAATCGCGGTCCAGCAAAACTACTCTTCTCAGGTTGCCGCCTTAATTGAAAATTCAAGTACCGTAAGCGGTTTTGAAAAATTAGGCGAAGCTTTAGCTGAGGAAAATATGGTTAATGCAATCATCGATGCGATGGAGCCAGGAGAAAAAATTCAAACTTCCGCATCTGAAGAGTTATTCTCGCGGCCGTTAAATCCCGACGGAACAGCGCAAAAAAAAGACGCCCGTTCGGAAGCGCGTGATGAGAAAAATGCGGTCTCCCGCTCTGACTCGCGGGTGGAAAACGAGACAAAAGCTAGATCTGAAACTAGAGCATTGAGCAGGCAGGAAATTGAACAAGATCATTACGCGGTTTTGGGGATTGGCAGAAATGCCGCGAAACAGGAAGTCCGCAAAGCTTGGCGCCGTTTGTCTATCGAGTTACGCTCGGATCTTATTTCTGAAGATCCCGCGTTGGAAAAAAAGAAAAGAGACATTAATTTGGCGTATTACGTTTTGTTCAACGATGAGAAACGCGCAGAATATGACTCTTTTACTTCCTCGGCACCCTTTAGAAATTATCAAAAAGAGGCCCAAGCTGCGGCTCAAGCGGCCGCCGCGGAAAAAGCAAAAGCGGAAGCCTCAGGTAAGGCTGAAAAAGCAAAGCCCGAAACACAGAAGCCCGAAGAAAAAGCACAACCTCAGGCAACTCGTTCCGTCCCTCCTGAAGCAGCCGCGCCGAAGTCAGACTATCAGAAATGGCTGGATCAGCAGTATCCCGACGACAGCTGGGGCTGGTCATTCACGTTTGGATTCCGGCCTTCAAACCCTGAAAAAAGAGCCGCTGCAGAACAAAAGTTTCAAGAAGAAACTCAGAAAGCTTTCGAAGAGCTTAAAAGCCGCGCTGAAGAGATGAGAATTAGTCTCGGCTTATTAAGGATTCTCAGTGCTTTGAGTGATGCTGTGGAATTGAAACAGCAGAACGCTTTTGCGTCGATTAAAGCGCAAATCGATAATTTGAAAAAGTTAATGGAGGGGAGTTCTTTGCTCTCTGGAAGTTTTATAGCGTTTATGAAGCCCACCTATGAAAACATTGAAAAACGTCTTCAAGAACGGAATCTGGCTTCTCTGCGTCTTTATGATTTTATGTACCGCATTGCCGTTGCGGAGGCGACAGTTGATGATAAATATTTCCGCGCTTATGTTGCGAAACAAAAAATTGAAAAAATTTTAGATGAGTTTAGAAGTCTTAGGCGGGATTCGGATCTTCTAACCAGGCTGGATAGAATGGAACTTCAACGATTTGCTGATTATACCGTGAAGGAAATAGAAAATGCGGATGAGTGGCGGCGCAAAGGTCTGCAGATAAACCGTGAGATGAAGTATCTGAAAAAAATTTGGGAATTGGAACCAAAAGCTTGGAACCTTGCTCATGAAACAGTAAACGCGGTCAGCAATATTAATAAGAGTGCGCAACTGGACCAACTGTTGGACCAAGAGGGGAAGGATGTTGTCAGGAATGCCGCGAATGCCAAAATAGCGGAACTGAATGCCTATGAAGACGCTCAAATAAAAATAAGAAAAGAACATCGTGCCCGCGGTTTTATTGACGAGATTAATGCGATTAATGCAGGGCGAGATGCCGATGAGAAAGTTGCGCGCGTTTTGAATAGGGCAAAAAGCATTGGAAATCTTACACCTGAAGGAAATGCCGCGGTCAAAGCCGCCGCGGATGCAAAAATTGCTCAGCTAAATACCCCAGCCCGTTCTGAGATGGGGCGCGAATTACCGCTCATTACTAATCGTGAAAATTTAAATTTAGAAAAAATTTTAGAAAAAATGGGGAGTTCGAATAAATATGAAGGGGCTATCTCTCTCCGCGATGGTAAAAATCAAAATCGGGAATTTCGAGTTTTGTATCAAAAGTTGGAAGATGGTTAAATCTCGTTAACGATTACAGCGACGAAAGAGTCGTTTGTAAGCGCGAATCCGGACAGCAATCCGATGGGTTATTTCAGCAATAAGATGGAGTTTCGGTATCAGCCTGAGAAAAGAGAGCTGGGGATTTATCAAGTCAATTTTACCGGGGCTGAGCGTGAGGCCCTGCGGGCCCGTTCTGATGAAGATAAAAAATATGAAGGAGCTTACGCGATTGTTCTTGCAGAGCTTTTGCAATTCGCGGATCAAATAAAGGCTGTTGTTGGGAACAAGCAAACCACGGCCTCCATCGACCAATTTTTAAAAAATCATTCGGAGTTTACCGCGCGCCGGCAATTAACGGGCGGGGAGAAAACATTAGGGTTTATTCCAAATTCATTATTCAAAGAAACCGTTCTTGGACGCGGCATGACGGATGATTTTGAAAATATCGCGGTGAAAGTCATGGATGGAGAAGATTCCGGGCTTATTTGGTGGTATGGCTTCCGCAAGTCAGTGAATCAGAACGAAAAAGCGAATCCGGCGGCTGATTTTACCGCTAAAGTTGAAAGGCTTTATCAGGAAAGTCAGACCGGTCCGGGTAAAACTTCTCCTGCGGGTTTTTTATCATCCGCCAACCTGCCCTTCTCAGAATTGTTTTTGACCGCCCGCTCAGAGTCGCGCGTAGATGTCGGGCACATCAAATTAACACTCCCAGGATTAAAGCTCGCTTTGCAGTTCATCGGGGACAGGGTGCTGATTTTTGAACAGGCAAGTGAGCTGCTCATTAAAGAGTTTACCGCCAAGCCTGATGAGACAATAGAAATTGGGAGAAGTAACCTAATTCCTAAGCGCTTTGATAGGGTTTCGCGGGCACAGTTCGCGCTAAAATATGAAAATAAACAATGGCATATCCGCAATTTAAGCAAAAAAAGCCAAACCCTTCGCGGCGAATCCGCAATAAGTGATACTTTTACGCCTATTTCCGCAGAACCCTTGTTGCCTTTGCTTAGGCCGAACATTCCTTCAGAAGAGATAATGCAAAAAATCCTGGGTGAATTCGCAAACGAAAAAATTTCCTTAACTGAGGTGGCCAATTTATTAAATTACCAGCAAACAGTGATCCAATACAATTTTCTTGGAAAAGAAAACGATTTAAATAGGCACCCGCGTCCAGAGACTGAGAAGGGTGTGCGGGAGATCGCGAAAAGATACGGATTTGATCTCGATAACCATAAAAGTGTCGGGGATTTAAAGAAGGCGCTTGATCGTTACGTTAATGCGGATGAGAATGAAAAAAATATTACGAATGCCATGCCGTATTTAAGAGATCTTAAAAGAATTCAGGAGGAGGTTTTGGAGGGTGATCCGGCAGATTTGCGGCTTAAGAAAGGGCTCAGCGCGCAGCGCATCAATGCTCTCTCGCTGCGTTTGGGCGGAATAATCGCTCAAATGAAGAGGAAAGGTCTTGATTTGTCGGTGCCATTTTTTAAACAAGCCGGAGCTTTGAGTGATTTGCTCAGCAATGAGTATTTAAACAGGGTTGAGGCCGGGCGTAAAGAAAAATTGGCCGAATTTTATCAGTCGCGTGAAGCGGAAATTTTAAAAGCCTACGCGTGGGCTCAATCAAAAGGTCTGCCCAGTTCGATTGTCGGAGATATCGCAAAAGCTATTGAAAGCTTTGAATTGAGATACGGCGTTGGCGATCGTGCCTCCCGAGGGTCAGAATATTTTGATGCATTTGAAAAAGATACGGGGCTGAACTTACGGGGAGAAAAAAATGAACTCCGAGATTTTTTTATCAATGCTGACCCAGAGAATCTGCCTTCCGCCCGTTCGGATGTGAGAACAGCGAAACTTTTTCAGACCGGTAATTTTACCACCGCTAAAGGGAAGCACGCGCACCGTGCGGATGTTTATGAATTGGATAATGGAGAATACGTGACGCGAATTATGTTTGGGTCAAAAGATGGAGCCGGTTTTCCTGTTTATCTAAAAGGCCGGCCGATTTTGGATTCAGAATCAAGACTCATCGTGAGAAAACAAGGGCAATACCGGGAAGAGTTGAAGACAACCTCAGGTTTGATTGCGCTGTGGCTTGATGAGGACGGCAGACTTGCCAAAGATCCGAGCATTTTTGAGCAAGGCCGTTTGGATGAAAAAGATCCTCTTATTGGCGTAATCTTAGCGGCCGATTCAGAGTCCGCCGCGCAGTATCAGAAAGTCAAAGACGCTTTATCGGCAGATCAAGCCCTCGCAAAAAGTGTTGCTGACGCCGTGAAAAATTATAACAATGTGAATGACTTGGGTTCTGATGTGTTGGAAAAGCTCTACGCGGCTTTAGGAATAAGCAGTTTTGATGATAATGCTGATTCGATGGTGGATGAATTTCTAAGAAAAAACCTCGGCTCTCTTGCGGCTGATTTTGGCAGCCGAGCAGAGGCAAATCTTAAGGAAGGACTCGCGACAGTTTATTTGAGTAAAGACATGGAGAAATTATTTTCTCTTGAGAATAGTTTTAATAATTTTAAAAAATCAGACGACCACCTGGAGTATAGCAGATTTGCCGAAAAACTTTTGCTGGCCCGGGCACAAGTTTATCTAAAAGATCATCCGCAGAAAGAATTATCAGCAGTGCAGACGGACCCCTCGATATTAATTACCATGGCCAATATATTTATTTTAGGGGCGGACATGGCGAGTGATGACTATTCAATTTTTTCGAAAATTGAAAAAGATTCCAATGTTGAGGATAAGATTATGGCTCAGATTAAAGAACGCTTAGGGCCTCGGCTTCCGGCGATTGAGTCACGGGGCAAGGCATTTCAAGTATTTAATATGATTTACTCTCAAATGATCGCGGAACTTGATTCATTCCGTGATGAAACCTCGGCCCGTTCAGATGCGCGGGTCACGTCGGAGCAGGTTTCGGCGAAAATTGTGAATTACTTTGTGAAATTAGGTTTATCACAGACGGACGCGGAAGCGCAGGCAAAAGAACTTGCCGCGGAAACCGCAAAGATTGCTAAAGAAGGCGGATGGGACAGCGTTGAAAAAAGAGTCCGCTCGCTTATAACGGTATTGAAAGCGCAAGCGGGAAAATCTTCCGGCGAAGTCAAAATTAAACAAGAAAAGATGATCGCGTTTCTTACTCAGATTGCGGACAATTTCTTCGCGAACACCAAAGATTTGCCCAAGCTTACCGCGGGTTTTGATTTGCAGGGAGATGAGACCCGTTTAGAGAACGCGCTGACAGATAAAAATGTCAGAAAGATTCTTGAACTTATTTACATCAGTAAGGGCATGAGAAAGTTGGCGGTTGACGGGCTTAATTTCCAGCAGATCGCGATTCAAAAAATCGGAAATCGGGCCCCGACAGCTTCGAACAACCGGATCATTCCCGTTTGGACGGGGCAAAGTCTCGAAGGACAAGATTATGCCGTCCCTGTTCATTCAACGGGGGGTGAGGATCTGTCTGAAGAAGTCTTTTTTAACACATCCGCTTATATCATTGAGATTCTCGCTTCGGCTGTCATTTTTGGTTCCGCGGCAATTCAATCAAAGCAGGATTTAGGTAATAAAGCTAAGCGGGATCAGGTAAGAGCAGATTTAAAAGAGCGGTTATTTAAAAATCCTGCTGTTGCTGAGATGCTGACTCAGGATGA
The DNA here is from genome assembly GCA_964511315.1 of uncultured bacterium. Classification (GTDB taxonomy): domain Bacteria; phylum Omnitrophota; class Omnitrophia; order Omnitrophales; family Aquincolibacteriaceae; genus CAZEFF01. The sequence goes on from CAZEFF010000071.1 coordinate 7,262, forward strand.
GCTTGAACAATTACTGCAGTTCGATCAGGACAGCATCAATTTTAACCGTGATACGCTGTTTAAAATCGTTAATGAATACCAGGCTGAGGAAGCTGCCAAACAGGCCGCGTAAGATTATTGTGTATGGAACCCCATTTGCCGGCGCGGTTTTTCGGGTGGGGTTAAGAGTTCCCGCAATGCATCAAAAACTATCTTGAAGTGGTCGTCGTACTTCTTTTCCATTTCCTCGATTTTCTTCCAAAGGTCTTTATGGTTTTGGAGTATTTCACGAAGTTGAGCAAATGCCCGCATAATTTGGATATTGACTTGAATGGCCCTCTTGCTGTTCAGAACACTTGAGAGCATCGAAACTCCTTGTTCAGTAAAGGCGTACGGCAAATAGCGCCTTCCTCCGCGGCCTTCGTTTGAGGTGCCAAATTGGCACCTCAAAACTTCATTGGCTGTAAGCTGAAACATGAAATCTTCTGGAAATCGATCCTTATTCCGCCGGACTTGGCGGGTTAAGTTTTTGGTCTCAACAGCATAAAGATTTGCTAAATCCGCATCGAGCATCACTTTTTTCCCGCGAATTAGATAGATTTTGGATTGAATTGTCTCTCCTGAAATTTTAATAAGTCTAGACATTAAACGTCTCCATAATATGAATAATATTATAATTATAATTAATTAAAAATTAAAATCAATGCGATTTCGGTTTTTTGACCAAATAGTACGGATCTTTATTAGCCATAACCTATTGAATGATAATAGGTTAGATAATGGTAATTTTTGAATAGCAAAACATAGCAATAGCATTCTTTTTATTGTAAATACATATTCCGCTGGGCATAATTTATGTAGATGATTCAAAACGACTTTATGAAACTCTTCATGAAAGAGTATGCCTTCTCTATGGGACGACGGCTGATTTGTATTCTGCTCAGTATTTCTCTTTTTATGACGTTTTTAACCGCTCCGCCTCAAGCGAGCGCGGCTGAAATTTCCGCGCAAAATAATTCAAAAATACTTCCGCTGATAAAGATTTCTGAGTTGAAGCTTCCTAAAGCCCTGGGCAAAATCGAAGACTTCAAAGATTCCGGAACAGAACAAAAAGTGATCGTGATTCAGGACGCGCACGCGATCCCTGACGCGCAGCGGAATATCCAGAAGCTGATCGAGTATTTAGAAGGTGAGTATGGAGTGAATATTGTGGGGCTCGAAGGATCCTCAGCCCAGCTTGATCCGCAAATTTTTAAAAGTTTCCCCGAACCAAAACTCCTTAAAGAAACCCTGGATAAATATTTTGATCAAGGCGAGCTCGCGGGCGGGACCGCGGCCGCGATCTTCAGCGCGAACCCTGAAAAATTCCATGGAGTAGAAGATTGGAAGCTTTACGAAGAGGGTGTGGGCCTTTATCTCGCGGCGATGAAAAAAGAACCGGAGCTCACCGCGAAGCTTGAGAAGTGGCACGCGGATTTAAACGCGCGCAAAGAATCGGTTTATCCCAAAGAACTCATCGAGCTTGACCGGATGCTTGAAAAGTTCTGGGAGAATGAAGCGGATCTCATCACGGTGCTTAAAACGCTCGCGAAATTAAAAGCGCCAGCCAAAAGCAGTGAGATTGAGCTGATGCTGGAGGAAAGTCAGCGTAAGCAGACGAGCCTTGAGAATGTGGAAATGGAAGTTAAGACAATGGCCGGCAAGGTAGACAAATACTACAAGTCGCTTTCCATGACCCAGGAACTTCGAACCGGTGTCCGTGAATTCGCGGATGAATACCAAAAGTTTAAGACCTCCCAGATTCCTCCTCAGGCCTTCGCGCTGTTTATGAAAGAGAATGTAAAAAAAGTCACAAAAGGAAAAATCCCAGAAGAACTGAAGATCAAGATGTCAGCGGGTCTCGCGGGATTGCTGGGTAAGCAGAAGCGGATGAAAGATATCGAAGGCACAAAATTCTTCCGTGACTTGAAAGCCTATATTAAAGAGGTGAAAGCGGAGCTCGCACAGACGGATGAACAGAAGAAGCTAAATGACGAGACCGAAGAATTCCGGCTGACGAAGAAGCTGATGAAGCTTGAGCTCAGCCGGGAAGAACTTGAAGATGTGAAAAAGGTGGAAGGTGGAAGGGCGAAGGTTGAAAAACAGGATATTCAAATGCATCTCAACTTTTACGCGAACGCAGAGAAACGTGACGAAGTACTCATGTCGAATCTTCTAAAACTGAGCGCCGTCGACCTTCGAGCCTCGACCTTCGACCTATCGATCATCGTTGCCGGCGGTTTCCACGCGCAAGGGTTAGCGGAACACCTGAAAGAAAAGGGAGTCTCGTACGCGCTTGTTCTTCCTCAGATGAACTCGGTGCCCGAACACACGAATTACCGGGATCAGATGAAAGGTGAAGTGAGCTGGAAAGATTACTTTGAAGTGGAAGATGGTAAGGTCAGTCTCTATAAGGCGTTTGTGCGGGGAACGCGGGATAAATTAACGCAAGTCTATCGTACTTCGTCCATCGCGGGTCGAAAGGATAGCGACCTACCAAGTACGATGTACGACGGTCAGATTTTAAAAAGATGGCGCGACCAAATCATCCGTGATTTATCGGATAAGAATCAAGTTGAGAAGTCAGGCGACTACACAAAATTTATCGATGAAGTGGCGAATAAAGACAAACGCGAAGAGCTGCAGAAGAAAATCGCGCGCGTCGAAGCATTTCTTGAAGGCGTCAAGAAATTGAACGCCGAAGGAAACCTTTCTGAACAGAATATTCTTCAGCTCCTTCGCCCATCATCCATTCCAGTTCCCGAGACTGGGCCCGGAGCAGCAACTCCCGGCGCGCTGCTGCTGACCAAAGAACGTCTTTTGCAGACAGCTGAAAAGGCGGGAAGATCATCGATTGATCTATTTGCGCCCGCGGAGCCCCAAATGGGCGCCGAATCGGATGACTCTTCGTCCAATATTTTTCAAACACCGGACAAAACTCCCGCCCTTGAGGAGGCCACTGTTGTGGGTCAAGCAGATCTGGATACCGTGCCTCAAAAACCTATCGATATCCAAAAGAAGATCCGTGAAGAAGAAGACCGGAACGCGCGGATTGATCTTGATGATTTTTCTGACGCGGGCCTTCAATGGTTCAGGGTTTTAGATGATGCGAAAAAGAAAATTATTTATAACCTTTTAACTTTCAGGATTGAAACTTACCAAGATCGGATGACCTCCCAAGAACATCAAGCACTAGTGGCGTCAATCATCGCCAGAATTGAAGAAGAGGGCGGGATTTCAAAAAGCGAAAGCAAAAATAAAAACTTCAGTATCGCTAACCCCGATTATGTCCGTTTAAAGAACAGAATTGTGAACAGTCCCAACGAAAAAACCTTGCGAGAATTTCTGATCAAGCTTAACGCGAGCGGCTTCCTCCCGCCGGTTGTTTCTCGGCCTTCTGCCCGCGCGGAAATCCGCACAAAAGATATGAGCGACTTCGCAGAAATTAACCGCGGATTCAAGAATCAAACCCATGACAGCTCTAGATTTTTGAGCAAACTATTAA
>CAZEFF010000072.1:0-10772 GCA_964511315.1 uncultured bacterium
CAGAGTGAAATCGGCGATCTGATTGATTTCATCCGTGAAGTGTATTCGACCTTTGGTTTTAGTGAATATGAAGTCGCGGTTTCGACTAAGCCTGAAAAAGCTCAAGGATCTGCCGAGAGCTGGGAAAAGGCGACTGAGGCGCTGAAGCAGGCGCTGGGTTCGAGATCGATTCCTTTTACGATCAACGAAGGTGAAGGCGCCTTCTACGGACCTAAAATTGAGTTCGTAATTTATGACAGTCTCGGCCGTTCCTGGCAATGCGGAACAATCCAAGTGGATTTTTCGATGCCGGACCGCTTCGATCTTGAATATGTTTCGGACGATTCGTCGCGGAAACGCCCGGTTATGGTTCACCGTGCGATTTATGGCTCGATCGAACGGTTTTTAGGGATTCTGATTGAACATTACGGCGGCGCGTTTCCCTTGTGGCTCTCGCCGGCGCAAGTAAGAATTATGACCATTTCTGAAAAGCATATTCCGTACGCGGAAAAAATCGCTGCGGAACTTGAAGCTCAGAATATTCGTGTAGAAAAAGATTTTGACGCCGAAAAGATAGGTTATAAAATTCGCCAGGCGGAACTTCAAAAGACCCCGTATTCATTTGTGGTGGGGGATAAAGAAGAAGAAGCGAAAGCGGTGGCGGTCCGTAAACGCGGGCGGCAGGATTTAGGCGTAAAGCAAGTTTCTGAAATGATTGATTTAATCAAAAAAGAAATTCAAACGAAAGTTTGACCACGAGGAGGATGATTGGCTAGCGATAATAAAAAAATTCGGGCAAATGAACAAATACGCGTCCCTCAAATCCGTTTGATTGGCGCGGCCGGTGAGCAAATCGGAATTGTGCCGACCAAAGAAGGATTGCGCAGAGCGCAGGAAAGCGGGCTGGATCTTGTTGAAGTCGCGCCGAATGTCCGGCCGCCCGTTTGCCGAATTTTAGATCTAGGCAAATACCTCTATTCGATCAGCAAGAAAGAAAAAGAAGCCAAGAAGAACCAGAAAGTCATCGATGTCAAAGAAGTGAAAATGACGTCAAAAATCGATGATCATGATTATCAGACTAAACTCAGAAATTCCCGTAAGTTTATCGAGCGCGGGGACCGGGTGAAGCTGACGATGTTCTTTCGCGGACGCGAAATTACGCATATGGACATCGGTGAAAAAATTCTCAAGCGTTTTGAAGAAGATATTTCAGATATTGCTGAGATGGAAAGAAACGATGGGTTGGAAGGAAACGCGATCCATCGTTATTTTATTGCCAAGCAATTGACCGGCAAAAAGCCCGCCGTCAAAACGGACGAGGGCGCTGAAGGTCAGAGCGAGTAATCTTAAGTAAAGGTGGAGATATGCCAAAAATAAAAACCAAAAAAGCAGCAAAGAAAAGATTCCGTATAACAAAAAACAAAAAAGTTTTGATGACGAAGTCTTTCCGGCGTCACATGATGACGGACAGAACTGCCAAGAAGAAGCGTCAGCTTCGCGGGTGGAAAAATGTGGATAAGACGGATGCCCACCGCGTCAAAATGATGTTACCGTACGACCGTTAAACTACGGTCAAGATTCCTAAGGAGAATTTATGCCAAGATCAGTAAATAACCCAGCATCCCGTAAAAAGCGTAGAAAAGTACTTAAACGCGCGAAAGGTTTCTTCAGCGGACGTAGAAAGCTTATCCGTACCGCAAAGGAAACGGTTACACGCGCAATGGTTTTCGCCACACGCGACCGTAAACAGCGCAAGCGTCATTTCCGCATTCTGTGGAATATCCGCATCAACGCTGCTTGCCGCGAATTTGGGACGACGTACTCCCGATTCATTAACGCGCTTTCGAAGGCGAAGATTACGCTTAACCGTAAATCCCTCGCTGAACTTGCCGTTCATGACAAACCGGCTTTCAAAAAATTAGTGGAACTGGCAGTCACCAAGCGTTAATTAACGCTTGGTGCTGTCCGGCCCACTCGTCTCTCCATGAGCACGAGCATTGAGGAAGTTCTATCCCAGGCCCGCACCCGTCTCTCGGCGGTGAAGACGGCCCAAGACCTTGAGTTGCTTAGGGTTGAGTATTTAGGGAAAAAAGGTTCTGTGACTTTGCTCATGGAACACTTAAAGAATCTTCCTCCAGCCGAAAAACCTGAATTCGGCAAGCGGGTCAATGAGCTTAAAAAGCAAATTGAAGAAGCGCTTGTCGAAAAGAAGGATGCCCTCGACAGTTCGTCGGATGATGCCGGCGAGTTTGATGAAACACTTCCTCTTATTGAACCCAAGCGGGGCAGGCTGCATCCCATCACGCTTACCATTCGGGAAATTTCAAAAATATTTGAGAGGCTTGGCTTTGAATCTGTCGCCGGCCCTGAAATTGAAACCGAATTTTATAATTTTAACGCGCTTAATATTCCCATAGATCATCCTGCCCGCGACGGCTTTGATACCTTCTATACCCACGCGGGTCAGCTCCTTCGTTCGCAAACTTCTACCGTTCAAATTCGTGTGATGGAAAACCGCAAGCCGCCTTTGCGGATTATCGCGCCCGGGCGTGTTTACCGTCCGGACCAAGTCGACGCGAGCCATTCTTTTATGTTTCATCAGCTGGAAGGTCTTATGGTTGATGAAAATGTGACGTTCGCGCATCTAAAAGGCGTTCTGCATTTATTTCTCCGCGAACTTTTTGGAAAAGATATTAAAGTCCGGTTCCGCCCGCATTTCTTTCCTTTTACGGAGCCGAGTGTTGAAGTGGATATCCGATGGACCAAAGGATGGCTCGAAATTTTAGGCGCGGGTTCCGTTCATCCAAACGTCTTTCAAGCGGTGGGGTATGACCCAAAGCGGGTTCAGGGTTTCGCGTTTGGCTTGGGGATTGAAAGAATCGCCATGCTTTTGCACGGTATTTCTGATATCCGTTATTTTTATGACAATGATCTTCGCTTCTTGAGGCAATTCTAATGAATCCCGTTCGATCTCTAACCCTATGGATTTATTTAAAGCCGCTTTATTTCTTTAGCGAAACTGCTCACTCAACTAAGCTAAATGGTTTTGGAGATCAAACGGGATGAAAATCTATACCCAATGGCTTCGCGATTTCATTGACCTTAAACCGCCCCTTGAAAATATTGCGGACCGTTTAACCATGGCAGGGCTTGAGGTAAAAAAAATAGAACCGGCTGCCGACCGAAAAGAGTTTCTGTGGGAAGTTGAAATTACCACAAACCGTCCGGATTGGCTTTCTCATTACGGCGTTGCCCGTGAAATCGCGGCCGTTGAAAACTTATCGCTCAAAGCTCCTTTGATTGATCCCGCCGCGAATCGTCCGCTTCCGACCGGCTGGAAAATTGACGTGAAAGAGCTTGAAGGCTGTCCTTATTACACGGGTGTTTACATTGAGGGACTGACGAATCAGCAGACACCTGATTTCATCAAAGACCGTCTTCTTGCCTGCGGAATTCGCTCAATCAGTCTTGTGGTAGATATCACGAATTATGTTTTGCTTGAGACGGGTCAGCCGCTTCACGCATTTGACGCGGATTTGATTAAAGGGCAGCAGATTATTGTCCGCCACGCGAAAGCCTCCGAAAAATTCACGGCAATCAACGGAACGGAATACGCGCTTGAGAGTCAGGATATTGTGATTGCTGACGCTGAACGTTCCGTCGCGCTGGCCGGCGTGATGGGCGGCAAGGATTCCGAAGTCAGCGATCGAACGCGCAATATTTTTTTAGAGTCTGCCTATTTTCATCCCCGCTGGATTCGAATGACCTCTCGCCGGCACAGTTTAGCGAGCGATTCCTCTTATCGGTTTGAGCGCCGGGTTGATCCCGAATTTGTTGATTTTGCCCGTGAGCGCGCGCTGACACTTATCCGTCAATATGGAAAACCCCGTTTTATCAGCGGGGTCCTCAAGATCGGGCAAAAGCCAAAATTGGAGAAGGAACGCGTGCATTTAAATCCGAGTGAGGTTGAAAAAATACTTGGCCACGCGATCAAGGGCTCGACGGTCGCATCGCTTTTAACCCGGCTAGGCCTTGAAGTAAAGCAAGAAGCTCAGTCGAGTTTGAATGTTGGAATTCCTTCGTACCGCATTGATTTGACCCGCCCGGTTGATTTGGTTGAGGAGGTTGCCAGGCTTTATGGGTTTGACAATATCCCGGAGATTTTGCCTTCTATGGTTCCGATCGAACAGAAACCAAATGCTCGGCAGAAGGTGGAAGAATTCGCCCAAACATTTTTCCCGGGCGCCGGATTTTTTGAAACGGTTACTTTTAGCTTGGTCACGGGCCAAGGGCTTGATCCAGAGAAAGACCTTAAGGCGGCTGTACCCATAAAAAACCCGCTTAATCAAGAGCTGGGCTGGATGCGCCCCGTGCTTCTGCCGAGTCTTCTTAACGTTGTTCAAAAAAATTTAAATGTCGGTGAAAAGAGCGTTCAAATATTTGAAATCGCAAACCGCTACCGCCTAGGGTCAAAAGGGCCTCATCCCGAAGAAGAAAAAGTCGCGGCTTTAGCGCTTAGCGGGTTATACCGTGAAAAGCTGTGGGCGGATCCCGAACGTGAAATGTCCTTCTTTGATCTTAAGGGGTCGGTTCAGCAGTTCCTTGAAGGCTGCGGAATCGAAAAATGCGCCTGGAAAAAATCTTCAAAGCCTTATTTCCGGTCCGCGGTATCAGAGTCAATCTCAGCCGGCGGAATGGAGCTTGGCGCGGCGGGAGAAGTTCACCCGAAGCTTTTGCGCGAGTGGGGCTTAAAATCGAAGGTTTTTTACGCGGAATTATCTCTAGAAGCGGTCTCATCTTTAGCGAAGTGGCTTCGCCCCTTAGCTGAAATCCCGCGCTTCCCATCGATTGAACGTGATTTGTCTCTTTTGGTTCCCGAATCAACAAAGGCGGGTCTTATTGAAGAAGAAATTTATCAGCGCGGAAAAGGTCTTATCGCGCATGTCCGTTTGTTCGATTTATTTCAGGGCGGAAGAATTCCAAAAGGTCATAAGAATCTCGCGTTTCGCGTTGTGTATCAATCGCTTGACCGTACCCTCGTTTCGGACGAAATTCAAAAGCTCCACACCGATATCGCCTCTGAAATTGTAAAAAAATTCCAAGCCGCCTTCCAGTAAGGAGTTTATGGCCTTAAAGCGAAACCCGTCCGGGGCAGGGGAAGAGGCCCCAATGTTCGGCAGTTTTCAGGAAGATGAGAAAAAGCGTGCTCTCGAAGGCGCGCCTCTTGCCGCGCGTATGCGTCCCAAAAGAATCGAAGAAGTTCAGGGACAGCAGCATATTCTAGGTGAAGGTAAGCTTCTCCGAAGAATCCTTCAGTCTGGACGATGGGCTTCTATGATTTTTTATGGTCCTCCTGGCAGCGGCAAAACAACCTTGGCCGTTTTGATTTCTAAAATGACTTCCTCGCGTTTTATTTCCGTGAATGCTGTCTCCTCAAATGTGGCTGAGCTTCGCGCGATTATTGATGAATCAAAGGCGCTAAAGAGAAATCAGGGCAAGTCCACGCTGCTTTTCGTGGATGAGATTCACCGTTTTAACAAAGCGCAGCAGGATATTCTGATGCCGGATGTCGAGACGGGGAATATTATTTTAATCGGAGCGACAACTCAGAACCCGAGCTTTTCTATCAATTCGCCTTTACTTTCGCGTTCGACGATCTTTGAACTGAAACCTCTTGATGAAGCGCAGGTGATTCAAACTTTGAAACGGGCGCTGAAGGACGAGGAGCTTGGGTTTGGCAAAAAAAATATTGAAATTACGGACGACGCATTAAGTCATATCGCGAAAACCTCGAATGGTGACGCTCGCAAAGCGCTTACATCGCTTGAGGTGGGGGTGATGACGACTCCGCCCGACTCTTCCGGAAAGATTCGCTTTGATATGCGAGTTGCCGAAGAATCGTGCCAGAAGCGCATCGTTTATTATGATGGAGACGGTGATTATCACTATGACACCATTAGTGCGTTTATTAAAAGTATGCGCGCCTCTGAGGTTGATAACGCGATCTATTGGCTCGCGAAAATGCTATTCGCGGGGGAAGAGATTCGGTTCATTCTGCGCCGAATCCTTATTTTCGCGAGTGAAGACATCGGCATTGCTGACCCGAAAGCGCTTCTTATGGCTTCAGCGGGAATGCAGGCCTGTGAGTTTGTGGGGCTCCCCGAAGCTCAGATTATTTTGGGTCATCTTGTGACGTATATGGCTTTAGCCCCGAAGAGCCGGGCAGCCTATAATGCGATCCAAATGGCCTTAGAAGACGTTAAGTCCGACCGCAGTCAGGAAGTCCCGAACCAGCTTCGGGACACCCATTATCAGGGCGCAAAACGCCTTAGTCATGGTGGTTTTGGTCCACAGGAACCCACTTCCGCCCCTAGAAAATACTACCTTCCATAAGATTATTACCGGAAGATGCCAGTTTGCTGTTATGCAATGCTATTTAATGCTATTAATAAGTTAATTTAATTCATCAATACGTATATTTTATTGTTAAAGTAAGTAAAAAGCCTCTAGAGATTGGACTTTTTTAAACATGTCGTGTAGTGTTATATCAACGAAGGAATAAATGATGATTCAAAAAAGGATCGGAAAAGTGGAAATCTACGAAATCCTGGATAACCGGGATACAGAATCAACTTTGAAGAATGGTGCCGACAAAAGAAATGTTTATTCCGGTCAAGCTTCTGCACTGCTGATGAATTTCGCCCGCGCCAGAACGATTGATAACCGCTCGCTTGATTCTTTGCTTAACATCTTTTGGCATCCGACAAAAAAGACAGGAATTTTACTGCAGCCGAACCAAAAGTATTTAAATTTATCCGCTGCGCGGAATAAGGATATCGAAATTTTTATGGGTTACGAAGAATGCATCAGAAGCTGGGGGAATGATTTCTCGGAAGAATCAAATTGTGACGCGGAGGAAAAGCGTTTTTTTGCAAGGATTCCGGTGGCGTTGCCCGTTCAGCTCGGTTTGCTGATCAACGGCCGAAATCATAAAGACTGCTTTGCGGTCGCGACAAATTTGAGCCCAGCCGGTCTTTACGCGCGATTTATCGACTCATATTCCGAGGTAGAATTTAAAAAGTTGTTAAAGCGTTCATTCTCTACTTTGGTGGATATTGAGCTGGAGCTTGAGCCCGGGCTAACGCTTAGTTTGTCGGGTAATTTGGCGCATCAACGTTCCGATGGACACGGGGTTGGAATCGAATTTTGGGATATTAAGAGAGAAACGCAGCGCACATTATTTAAATGGCTATATGACTTTGAAGCGAAAAATAAGGAGAAACAGTCATGATTCAATTAAAGATTGGCAATAAAAAAATTCTGAGAGGAGGCTCTCTTTTTTCATCAGAAACCGAAGAGGCGGTTATGTGGGCAGGGTATTTAAGCCCGAGCTTGCATCAAGGATTGCGCTCAGCGGGGAAGTTGAAGGGAAAGAAGAGGAGACATTAAAATGAAAAAGCTTCATGTCAATACACGAGAGATTGGAAGCGTGAGGGTATTTGATTTGGTTGGGTATCCCACGCAGGATAGCTTGGAGGAGGCTGCTTGGTCGATTCAGCGGAAAATCCGCAGACACAGGCTGCAGAGGGTTATTCTAAACCTCCAAATGCTTCCGTCGCTTGAGCCTTTGGGATTGCGAAAACTTCTTGCGGCCTGCATTCGGCCCCAGCGGAGTTTAATCTTCGGCGCGAATAAGCCGATTTCCGAAGTTCTCGAGGGGACTTATTTGCCGCGAAATGTACGGGTCTGCGAAAGCGAAAAAGAGGTCGCGGAAGATTTTGGGCCTTTTCTTATGGAAAAAGACAACCGCGTAGGGGCTCTGAAGCCGGGAGAAGAACCGACCCAAGAGCAGCTGATTGGTTCAGATCTAGACCGGCGCCGCAGTAAGCGTATGCATGTCGCGCTGCCGATTGATTTAAAAATCCATCAGCCGGGTAAAGAGACTTTTTCGTCCCGCGCGATCGCGACCAATATTAGCGAGGGGGGGCTTTTTGCGGAGTATTTGAACCTGGAAACCTCCGAAAAAATCGAACTTTTAGACCCCATTGAAGGGCTTAAAGTGGATATCGTTATTTTCCCCAGCGCGAATTTTCCTGAGGAGTATCATTTGAGCGCAAAGATTGTTCGTAAAGATTTGAAGGGTAAGCAGTTAGGACTTGCTTTCGAATTCCTGCAATCTTAACGAAAAAGCCCGTTGACATCTCTCATTCATGGGAATAAGATAATTGCCACATAGAGACTCACGGGTCTCTACTCACCTACAGAGGTCTTCAGCCATAAAATCCCCACTAGGCTGAGGGCCTCTTTTTTTGTATTAATCCGTCAACCTGTTGAGATATGGAAAACAACAAAGATATACGTTTTGTAAATAAAAAGGTCGATGAAAGCTGGAAAGAACAAGCTTCCCGCGAAAAAGAGACCTTAGCAAACCGCCCAGACACCAAGGGAAGCGCGTCCTCATCCTCAGCGTCGAAACCTTCCGCTCAGCCTGCCGCGGAACTTCCAACGTCACGTGAATTTATTAATTTGCTTTCTTCTTTAGGGTATCAAGCCATGATGCACCTAGGTGAAATTCCAGAACCTTCAACCGGCCAAAAAGAGGTTAATCTCGAAGCTGCTAAAGAAATCATCGATTTGCTCGCGGCTCTCCAGGTTAAAACTGAGGGCCGCCGCTCGTCCGAAGAATCGCAAGTTCTAAAGTCAATCGTCCCGGAGCTCCAAATGAAATTTTCTCAAATCGCATGAAGTCCTCACTGTTAAAAAATTTGATGCGTGTCGCTATCAGCGTTGCCGCGCTTGGCCTGATTATTTTTTTCATGCGCGATAAACTATCCGAGGCGATGCAGATCATTCATAAAGGCGTTGACTGGTCTTACTTCGGATTGTCGGTTCTTCTTTATTTTGTAGCTCTTGTGATTATGGCTTTCCGTATCCAAGCGATTTTTAAAGTTCAGCAGATTCATCTCTCCGCGCAAGATTCTTTTTATCTGAATTTCTTAGGTTTGTTTTTTAATCTATTTTTTCCTTCGGCTGTCGGGGGGGATGTGGCGAAAGCCTATTATGCCTATAAACATTCGGGTAAAAAGATTGAGTCGACCACCGCGGTTATTCTTGACCGTCTAATGGGTTTTGTGGCTTTGATTATCATGGCAATGTTCGGTGTTTTGGTTTTTAGTAAACAGATCGGGAATAATCGAATTGATGAAATGGTTTACGGAGCCGGACTGATTATGACGGTGAGCATCCTCTTTTTCGGCAGTAAGCGCTTTGCCAAAATCTTCAAATTTCTTGAACATTTGATTCCATCAGAAAAATGGCGGGCGAGGGTGGCTGACTTATACCGGATTATTTACGGTTACAAAAAGCATGTCGGCGTCATGTTTTACACGGTTGGGCTTTCAATGATCGCGCAGTCCTTTTTTGTGATGGTTCATTACACAACAGCAAGAAGTCTTGGCGCGGATATGTCGCCGTGGCTTTTCTTTATTCTGGTGCCCATACTCGCCATTGTCAGTATGGCTCCTTCAATCGGGGGCCTGGGGGTTCGGGAAGCCGGCGTGGTTTACCTTTTTCAGCATTACATGCCATCAGAGAAGGCGTTGGCTCTGTCAATTCTTCTGGATATTATTATTTATAGCTACAGTATTATGGCCGGGATTGTCTTTGCGCTAAAAGGCGGACTCGGTAAAAAAATGATGGAAGAAATGGAGGCTTTACAATGAGTTCAGTTGCCGCATCACTGCTTGAGGTTCTTGCGTGCCCAAAATGTAAGGGCGCGGTTAAACAGCAAGGCGAAGAAATTGTTTGTCAGGGGGCTGCGTGCGGACTTCGCTTTCCAGTCCGCAACGGCATTCCTGTGATGTTAATTGAAGAGGCAAAGAAATAATTAGTCATTTGGCAAAAATGCCTGCCAATTCGCCGTAAATCCCTCCCTTTCAAAGGTTTTTATTAGCGGATTTTGGGATGCTGTTTTTGTGTTATTTCAGCAATTGACAGTAGATAGAGTTTACGCTTTAATAGCGGGCATTCACAAAAAGGAATAGCTATGAATATTAAAGAAATCAAAGAGATGCTGCAGCTTATGGCTGAGCATAATCTTACTGAAGTTGAGATCGAAAAAGATGGCCTTAAGGTAAAGCTTAAAAAGGGTGGGAGCGGACGCTATATTACGGAGTCTGTTTCCGACGCGTCTCCGATGGTAATCCCAATAGCCCGCAAAAGCGCTGATAGCTTCGCGGCAGCTGAAGCACCTAAGCAAGACGCTGCAAATATATCCGTGGTGAAGTCACCCATGGTTGGAACCTTTTATGCGGCCCCTACGCCGGATCAAGCTCCCTATGTGACGCTCGGGAAGTCGGTTAAAGAAGGCGATGTCCTTTGTATTGTTGAAGCGATGAAGCTTATGAATGAAATCAAAGCCGAAGTCAGCGGCAAAGTTGTCGAAGTTTTAGTTAAAAACGGCCAGCCTGTTGAATTTGATCAGCCTCTCTATAAAATTCAAAAGGGTTAGCCAGGGATTCGTAAATGTTTTCTAAAATCTTGATTGCCAATCGCGGAGAGGTTGCTCTTCGAATTATCCGGGCCTGCCGCGAATTGGGGATTCAATCCGTTGTTGTTTTTTCAAAAGCCGACCGCGACTCTCTGCCTGTGCGGATGGCTGATGAAGCTATTTGTATCGGCGAAGCCCCTTCCTCTGAAAGCTATTTAAATATTCCCGCTATTATTTCAGCCGCAGAAATTGCGGATGTCGAAGCGATTCATCCCGGTTATGGATTCTTGGCGGAAAATGCGCA
>CAZEFF010000073.1:0-10711 GCA_964511315.1 uncultured bacterium
GAGCATAGGTTTCTTCAAGATTGAAATTTTCAAAACCGCCGTCATAACCTTCCTGGGTCCAGTTGAGTTCACGGAATTTTCCCGTGTCGCCGCTGACGGCCGCGTACTGCAGGGGCTCCGGAGTGATCGAGCCTTGAAAAATATGAGCGGGGGATTCTGCCGGAGTATCGTCGGCTGCGGGCTCATCTGCCGCGGGCTGAGCGTCGTCAGCGAAAATAGCTTGAGAAAAAATAAAAATGAAAACAACCAGCGCGGAAAGAAAAAGATTTTTTTTCATGGTTAATACCTCAGATGATCGTCGAAGTTAGATCCATGCACGGCGGTATGGCAGCCTGCCGTAAAGCATGTCCCCGTCGGTATTCTTCCGCCGTGGGCTTGTTTGCCGATGGTTGGAAAATTCATTTGCGTGTGGCAGCGCAAGCAAAGGTTGTTGTCGCGCGCGACAAGCATCTTTTGATGAATCGATCCGTGTACTTGGTGGCAGGTGGTGCAGCCTTCCGCGACGGCTTCATGTTTAAAAACAAAAGGGCCCTGCTGTTCTTTATGACAATTGAGGCAAGCTTCGTTGACTCCCTTAAGGGAAGTCGCGGTCCAGGGACGGACTTCCGCGCCGTGGGGGCTGTGGCAGGAAGTGCAGTTCATTTTGCCTTCGAGCACGGGATGATGATGAGGCAGGCGGAATTCCATTTTCTTTTCTAAATGACATTGAAAGCAGGCGGCTACGTCCGATTTCGGATTCAAAATATTCTTTTTGCCGCCTCCCGCGTCCACGTGCAGACTCGCGGGACCGTGGCACATTTCACAGCCCTGCACTTCAAGGCCTTCTCCGGGAATGCTGACCCGGGAATGAGTCGATTGTTTGAATTCTTTATGTTCTTTGTCGTGGCAAGCGGCGCAAGTTTCGGAACCAACGTAATGAGCGCCTTTCAGAGCGGTCATATCCATCGGAGAAAAACCCTCGCCTTTTTTTCTTGGGCCCCAGCCGCAGATTATTGGAATGATTAATAGAAGAAGAAAACAGAAGCCGAATGCAGAAATCTTATTTTTCATGAATGGAAAGCCGCCTTATTTTAAATGCCAGGGAAGATTATCCCCGTGTTTTTTGACAAAAATAGGTAAAACCCACATTTCATAAAGCGGCCGGGCAATTAGCATAAAAAATGAAACAGCCATAATTCCGCCGAAAATGATAGGAAACCAAGCGAAAACGGGTGATAAAAAAACCATCCACCAAAGCCCCGCGAAATCGAGGATCATCCCCACAAAAGGGGCGGAAACAAAAAAAGCTTTCGGGAGTTCCGGCAGGCTGGTAAGGGTGAAGAGATAACCGATTAAAAGGAAGAGGATCGACATCCCAAAGAGATGAACGTGATGTTCCTGAACAAGTTTGGCCATCGCGAACTCAGGCGGGGCATCTCCGCGGTAATGGACCACGACGCCGGTATAGCTGAAGCCTACATTATTATAAATATTGAGAAGACCGAGGCCGTATCCGACTCCGACCACGACGAGGAAAAAAGAAATAAGAGCTTTGAGGCTTAAAGGCGCGTTTGAGTAGCTAAAGTTATTCATTTCCCCCCGCTTTGAATGCTGATGCGTTTAATTTTAATAAAAAGCTGCGAAATCTCACTATCTATAATCGGTCACAATAGATGAAAACAAAAGATCGAGCCGTGATACACGTCACAGGCAAAAGACAAGGGGAATTGGACTTTTACCTGGGCGTTACTATAATGCAAACATGCAGAGCATACAAGTGGGTTGTGCCATAATTTTTTCTTCGAGACATCCTGAGAAGCAAGGGATGATTTTAATTGCTCAGCGAAAGCACGGAGATTTTCTTGGCGGGTACTGGGAATTTCCGGGCGGAAAGCAGGAAGAAGGAGAAACGATCGAAGACTGTCTCGCGCGCGAAGCGGTTGAGGAATTGGGAATCGAACTTAGGGCAAGCCGGCTTCACTGTCAGAAAACCCACGAATACCCTAACCGGAAATTATTTTTTCATTTTTACTTCTGTGAATATTTGAGCGGTGAGCCGCAAACCCTTGACTGCCAAGACGTGCGCTGGGTCAGGGTCGAAGAACTGCCTCAGTATCAATTCCCGCCGGCGGACGCCGACATCATTGCGGATTTAATCGCGAATAAAGAAAAATACTTCGGGAGTTAATCGTACTTTTCGAAGTGGATTTGTTCTTTCGTGAAACCCATTTCAGTTGCCGTGGCGACAACTTCATTGATCATGCTGGTGAGTCCGCAGATATAGATCTTCGTGTCCTGCGCAGAGGGAATATATTTTTTCAGCATGTGCTGCACGTACTGGGTTTCGCCCTTCCAGTTTTTGGGGCGGGAGACCGTGAATACATTCTTAAAATTGCTGTGTTTTTTGGCTAAGCCTTCAAATTCTTCCTGGTACAGAACGTCCTCATCAAAGCGGTTTCCAAAGATATTCCAGATTTCACAATTGGCCTTTTGATCCAAAAGGACGTGAATCATCGAACGGAAAGGAGCAATTCCAGTTCCGGTAGAGATAAAAACGATCCGCTTGGGGAGCTCTTTGGGTAGGGTAAAGCGGCCGAGGGGCGCCTGAATCTGCAGTTTATCACCCTGTTTAAGGGTCCAAAGGTAGCTTGTGGCAATCCCGCCCTCGACCTTTTTCCAGCAAAGGTCGATAAATCCCTTCCAAATTGGAGGGGAGGCGATCGAGTAAGGACGCTTAAGTCCTTTCCTATCAACAGTTTCCGGCACAAATACGTTCGCAAATTGGCCTGCTTCGAAGTCAAATTCCGTCCCCGGCTCAAAGCGCAGGCGGAAGTGACGGGTCTGCTGAACGCCCATATCTTGAAGAGTTTCTATAGTAGTAGTAAAGATTCCGGCCTTCATATACGTTAACTAAAAGCACCTTTACAATGTTAAATCCAGAAAGCCTTCATTATAGAGAGGCTTTTGGGGGTTCCTTCGGGGAAAGTCCGTCCGAGGGGTTAAAAGTTTACGCATTATAGGGAAAGGGTGCTTACCCTGTAAAGCGAAAAGGCGATAAATTGTGGCTTTGATCAAACCTAAAAATCAGTCTCCGAAGGAGCTTTATCGAAAGCTCCAAAAGAAAGCTGAAAAGCCTTTCCGTCTTTCTCTCCGTTACAAGCTGGCCTTTCCGGTTCTAGTTCTTGTCACGCTGATGCTGCTTCTGCTTTTCCGGACAACCTTCAATACTGTCCGCACGGTTGTAATTACGCGCAGTGAAAGCAAACTCAAAGCGATTGCCGAGGTTTTTGCTGAAACGGTTAAAGTGCCGCTCATTTTAAAAAATCAGCAGGTTCTTTTAGCGAACGTGGAGTGGATGGCCAAAAGACCGGACGTGATCGAAGTCCGCGTGGAGGATTCGGAAGGCGTCACGGTCGGAGGAAATCAAACCGCTTTTGTTCCGCTGCCGCCGCAGCTGACTCAAAAAAATTTCTACGGCGTGCAGAGACTTCCGGACGGCAACTATTCCGTCGCGGTGCCGATTCAGGCGCATGACCGAAAAATCGGAAGAGTGCTGATTCTTTTTGGGAAACTGGGATTTGAAGGGGAACTGCACCAGATTTTTCAAGAGCAGCTTATGGTCGCGTTTATCATGGCTCTCTTTTTGGCGGGGCTGATTGCCGGCGTAACCTGGGTCGCGATTCGCCCGCTTTTTATTCTTAAGAGAACCGCCGAAGAAATTTTGGCGGGGGATATGACAGCGCGCGCGAATGTGAATTCATTCGATGAAATTCAGGAACTCGGCGACGCGTTCAATGAAATGGTGTCGCGTCTCGCGAAAAGTTTGGATAATTTGCGCGCCCGCACCGAGGCGCTCGAAGAGTCGGAGGAGAAATACCGGCTCATTATTGAAAACGCGACCGACATTATTTTCGCGCTCACGCCTCAGGGAGATTTGATCCTTCTCAATAAAGGTTTTTCAGGCTGCACGCGCGAAGAACTGCTCGTGGACGGCCTTCCGCTTTTTCTCGCGCTTCACGATGAAGAATCGCGCAAGCGCTTTCAGGACGCGATGTCCGCGCTCGCGGAAACCAAAAAACCCGTTTTTAATATTTCGATTACGCATATTCACCGCGGCAACCAGGCTGAAATCTTTTATCTGACGAATCTCACGCCGGTTTTAGATCACGAAGGGAATATCCGTCTCGTTCAGGGAATGATGCGTGATGTGACTGAGCTTAAACGCATTGAAGTGATGAAGGATTCGCTGATACGCGACGTCGCGCATGAACTCAAAACCCCCACGGCGAAATTTGAAATGGCCGTGACCTGGTTTGAAAAGGAACTGAGTAAAAACCATGAGCTCGATAAATATAAACAGGTGATCGAAATTTTAAAAGTAAACAATGACCGGCTTATGCGCACAATTATGAGTATCATGGATCTTTCGAGGCTTGAGTCGGGCATGGACCGGCTCGTCGGCGTTGATTTGAATTTAAATGAAGTTCTGGAGCAGGTTTGTAGAGACATGGAACCGATTTGTCACAAGCGAAAATTAAAACTCGAACACTCCTTTTCAAAATATCCGCTGCACATGCGAGGCGACAAGGACATGCTCTACCGTCTTTTTGTGAATTTGATCACAAACGCGACAAAATTCACAGAAATCGGCGGAATTAAAATCACGAGCAAAAAAGAGGATGACAAAATCCTCGTGACGGTGACTGACACCGGAATGGGTATCGAAAAAGAGCATATCGAAAAGGTTTTTGAACGTTTTTTCCAGAAGACGGCGTCAAGTATGGGAATCGGCGTCGGGCTCACTATTTGCCGGGACATCGCGGCCCTTCACCAGGGCAGAATTTGGGCCGAGAGCGAAGGGCTTGGCAAAGGGGCCACTTTTAAAGTAGAATTCCCACTCGGAGAAGGAATCTAAAATGCCAGACCCTAAGATTATGATTGTCGATGATGATGAAGATCTGCACACGCTTTATACTCTCTATCTTCAAGGAGAATCCTTCCGGATTGTCCGCGCCTTCAACGGAAAACAGGCCTTGGATATTGTTCAGCAGGAAAAGCCCGATTTGATTGTGCTTGATATGATTATGCCTGAAATGGACGGCGAAGAATTTTTCACGCGCCTCCGCACCGAAAAAAAAGACAATACCCCGGTCATTATTGCCAGCGTGAATGACAAGATCCCTCAGAAACTTTTTGATTTGGGCAATGTTTTTGCCACCCTCAAAAAGCCTTTCACGATTGAAACGCTGGTTGGAAAAATTCAAGAAGCCCTTCACATTAATAAAAAATAATTGCAGGTCGAAGGTGGAAGCTCGAAGTCGAAAAGCTTTAATCTTCCACCCTCTACCTTCCACCTTCGAGCTATATTTTACCCGGACTTTACGTGACCTTTGCGTGCGGTTGATTTATGATACCTGTGGATGAATTGCTGCTAAGGAAAAACGCCGATGGCTAAAGAAAAAATCCTCGTTGTTGAAGACGAAAAAAATATTCTCGAGCTTGTGAAATACAATCTTGAACAGGAAGGCTACCGCGTGACAACGGCAATGCGCGGCGATCAAGCCCTTGAGCAAGTCCGCAAAGACAAACCTGATTTAATGATTCTTGATCTTATGCTTCCTGGAATGGACGGCATTGAAGTCTGTAAAACCCTCAAACAAAATTATAAAACCGCGGGGATTCCGGTCATTATGCTTACCGCGAAAAGTGAAGAGACCGATAAAATTGTCGGCCTCGAGCTCGGCGCGGATGATTATGTGACCAAGCCTTTTAGTCCGCGTGAGCTTGTTGCGCGCGTGAAGTCCGTTTTACGGCGCAGCCAGGAAAAGCCGAAAGAGCAGAGTCACAAGGTCGGCAGTTTAGAGGTGGACACGGCCAAACATTTGGTGACAATCAAAGGGAAAACGGTAGAATTAACCTCCAAAGAATATGATCTGCTGAAGGTACTGGTAGAGGCGAAGGGCCGGGTCCTGTCGCGCGAAGCGCTGCTGAATCAAGTCTGGGGCTACGACGAATCTCTTGATATTGAAACGCGGACGGTCGATATGCACATTGGCCAGCTCCGCAAGAAACTTAAACCCGAAGCCGAGCGTATTCTCACCGTAAAAAACGTGGGGTACCGCTTTGACGATGAGCCGTGAAGTTTTAACCTATTCTCTTCTGCTGGGATCTTTCGCCGGCGCCGCGGTTTTCTTTCTCTTCTATTTTCTCTTTAAACGGTCCTTCGTCGGAAAAATCCGGAAAATCTCTCACGCTGCCCAGCGTTTGTCTCGCGGCGACTTAAACGAAAAAATTTCGATTACGGAAGGGCGCGAGTTTCAGGCGCTTGCCTCGGCGATGAATCATATCGCTTCAACGCTAAAAACAAGAATTGGCGAAAGTGAAGGGGAGCGGGCCAAGCTTTTCGCGATTCTCGACAATATGGCCGAAGGCGTGATTGCTGTGGATGATCAAAAGCAGGTGCTGATTCTTAATCCGAGTGCGGCGCGGATTTTCGGAGCCCGCCGTGAAAAAAACCTTGGTCACAGTCTGATTCAGTCCGTTCAAAGTCATCAAATGGATGAAATGATGGACCAGGCTCTCGCTGAGCGGACGATGGTTTCGGCGGAAATCGAAATTGATTATCCGCACGAGGCGGTCTTAAAAGTCAGCGCGGTGGGGCTCACAAAACCTACCGGAGGCGTTTCCGGAATTCTTGTTTTGTACGACGTGACACAAATGCGCAAACTCGAAAATCTGCGGCGCGAATTTGTCGCGAATGTTTCACACGAGCTTCGCACGCCTTTGACGTCGATCCGCGGATTTGTTGAGACGCTTCTTTCGGGGGCTTACCGGGATCCTGAAAAGGCGAAAGAGTTTTTAAAAATTATGGACGAAGACTCTTCGCGTCTTGGCCGGCTGATCGATGATCTTTTGGATCTTTCAAAGTTTGAATCAAAACAAGCGCCTCTTCAAAAGACGAAATTGGACGCGGCCGCGGAAATTGAAAAAACGCTCGCCGTTTTTCTTCCGAGGCTTGAAGAAAAGAAAATAGCCGTGAAAAAGAAATTTGAACCGGCGAATTTAAAAATCCAGGCGGACCCTGACCGGCTCCGGCAAGTGCTGGTAAATCTTCTCGACAATGCCATTAAATTCAGCCGTGAAGGCGGAACGATTCAAATCGAAACAGAAAAAAAATCCAAGTTTTTATGCGTTTCGATTCAAGACGACGGCGCGGGGATTCCCGCGGATTCAATCCCCAGAATTTTTGAACGCTTTTACCGCGTCGACAAAGCCCGCAACCGCGACCTCGGCGGAACCGGTCTCGGTCTTGCCATTGTGAAGCATATTGTCGAAGCCCACGGCGGCTCGGCGGCTTGCGAAAGCGAGCTCGGCAAAGGCTCCCGCTTTTCTTTCACCCTTCCGTTAGATTAATCCAATTAGCCCCCCTGGGGGCCAATTCGTCCCCAGGGGGACGAGTTTATTTCCCTGGAAATAAATTAACTATTCGTTCTGTAATTCACCCCCAGGGGGGTGAATTCATTTGCCTGCAAATAATTCGACTCTGACCCGCTAACTTTACACAGACTTTACATACGCCTCACGGCGTCTTGACCCGAGTTTTTTACAATCCTGCCTGAAGTTCGGGAAAGACAACTCTTGCTGCTTGTTCGTTTTCCCGGAGTGTTAAATAAAGTTAAAACTAAACAGAGAAAGATAAATCGAGGAGGAAAGACCAAAATGAAATTGAAACCTCTGGCGTTACTCGCCTTAATCACCGCTGTGAGTCTTGTGCCGGTCCCAAAAGTTTGGGCCGATGATTCTCAGCTTTTGAGCCTTGTGCAGGATCTTCAAAAGCAAATGAGCAATATGCAAAAGACGATTGATCAGCAGAATTCAAAAATCCGCCAGCTTGAGACCCGCCCGACTTCAGAAGGGACCGTGGTTGCCGGAGCTGGAACCGAGCCGACGCCGATGAGCGATTATGAATTTGACCAGCGTTTAGAAACCTCGCTCGGCGGAGCAAATAAGTGGCTTAAAGGTTTGACGGCGAAAGGTGATTTGCGTCTGCGCTACGAGGGATTTCATAATCATAATGGAACGTCTTCTGAAACGGACGACCGCAACCGTTTCCGTTACCGTCTCCGCTACGGATTTGAAAAGAAATTCAGTGATGATCTTAAAGCGGGGTTTTCACTGGCTTCCGGAGAGGCTTCCGCGGGTCAGAATGTGGACCCTACCTCCACCAACACGACCTTCGATAATAATTTCAATTTTAAGGATATCTTCGTGGAAAAGGCTTATGCCAGCTACGACCTTCCTTATTTGAGAGATTTGGGGCCGCTTAAAAAAATTAATTTAACCGGCGGCAAAGCGGACAATCCCTTTGAAAAAGGATCTTCCGATATTATGTGGGACCGTGACGTGAAGCCCGAAGGTCTTTACGAAAAGGCCAATTTCTCGCTACTTAAAAACAGCGATATTGACCTGAGCAGCTATTTTGTTGCCGGTCAATATGTCATGGATGAAGACGCGGCCTCCGGCGGCGATTCAAATCTTTACGCCTACCAGCTGGGCATTAACCCCGTGGTTTATCTTCCAGGAATGGAAACGCCCGTTGACTGGCTTACGGCGCTTTCCTTTTATGATTTTGACGGGTACGCGGTCAAAAATAACTTTTTGATCGGAACAACCTCACTCGCCCGCGGAAATTTTAATACGGACGGTTCCAGCACTGAGCTTGACGCGCAAAGTTTCCAAGTTTGGGATTTCTACAACGAAGTGGGGATGAACTTTTTTGGAATTCCGTTCCGTCCTTACTATGACGTGCTGGTGAACGCCGCTAATCAGCGGGTGGGAGATCAGGACGGCCACTCCTGGGCGCTTGGTCTTAAGGTCGGTTCCATTCAGAAAAAAGGCGATTGGGAAGCGCAGTGGGCCTACAAATACATTGGCTCAGAAGCAACGCCTGGTTTCAATGACAGCGATTTCGGAAATGCCGGCCACTCGGGGCACCGCGGCGCAGTTGTTAAACTCGGGTACGGCCTTTCGGACAATGTCACGCTTAACTCCGCGCTGTTCATTGTGAACAACCTTAACAAAGGAACAAGCGGCATTCTCGACGAAGAACAGCGCCGGTTCCAGCTGGACCTGATTTACAAGTTTTAATTAAAGGGAGATAAAAAATGAAAACATTTAAAACGAAATTTTTAGCGGGGTTGGCAGCGGCGGCGGTGTTGGTGAGCCCGGCAGCTTACGCGGAGCAGAACATTACGATTAAAGGATCAGACACGATTCTTGTGCTCGGTCAGCGCTGGGCGGAAGATTATATGAAACAGCACCCGGACGTTACGATTCAAGTGACTGGCGGCGGTTCAGGAGTGGGGCTGGCGGCGCTTGTGAATGGAACGACGGACATTGCTAACGCGAGCCGCGCGATTAAAGAAAAGGAAGTCGACAAAGCTAAGCAGGCTGGGTATTTCCCGGTCGAATTTAAAGTGGCGATCGATAGTTTGGCGGTGGTTGTCCACGCGGATAATCCGATTAAAGAATTAACCGTGAAACAAATTGCCGGGATTTACACAGGCAAAATCAATAACTGGAAGGAAGTCGGCGGTAACGATCAGCCGATTCTCCGTTACTCCCGTGAATCTTCGAGCGGGACTTACCAATTCTTCAAAGAGTTTATTCTGAAGAACGCGGATTTCGCGGCGGACGCTCAGACGATGGCCGGCACAAGCGCGATCACAAACGCGGTCACTAAAGACCCTGCGGGTATCGGCTACGGCGGCGCGGCGTACTTTCTCAATCAGCCGGGTCTTAAAATTCTTGCGGTGAAAAATAATGATAAGTCTGAAGCGGTCAGTCCTGTGACTGCGGAAGGAAAAGTTGATTTCGAAGCCGCCTGGAGCCATCGCTATCCAATTTGGCGCTACCTGTACATGTACACAAAAATCAAACCCCGCAAAGGCGCGATTAAGGAGTATTTAGATTGGATCGTGAGCGCTGAGGGTCAAAAAATTGTCGAAGAAATCGGGTATGTTCCATTGCCTAAGAAGTAAAGGATGAATTGAATATTTCGATGCAAAATCAAAGCTCTCAAAAAGCTCTCCGGGGACGCGGGTCCTCGGAGGGCTCTTCGCGTTTAAAAAACTTTCTGACCCGCAAGCAGTCTTTGCTTGGCGAAAGAATTATGGAAAAGCTTGTAATGGCCGCGGGTATTTCCTCTGTCATAATTATTGCTCTGATTTTTGTTTTTCTTTTTAAAGAAGCTGTCTTCTTTTTCAAGACTGCTAATCCTTCCTGGCTTATTGGACGGATGGTTTATGACGAGTGGGATGAAAAAAACGTTTTCAATATGATGTGGCAGACCGTTTCGGAAATTCCAAAGTATTCGATCGTGCCGCTCATTTGCGGAAGCTTCCTAGTCTCTTTTCCGGCCACGCTTATTGCCGCGCTGTTTGGTATCGGCTCCGCGGTGTATCTTTCTGAAATTGCTTCCAGCAAAGTCCGTGAAACTTTAAAGCCCGTGCTTGAGCTTTTAGCAAGCATGCCTTCTGTCGTGATTGGATTTATTATGCTCGCGCTCGGCGCTTCGATTATTCAGGATATTTTTCACACGAAATTCCGTCTGAACGCATTTTCGGCGGCTATCGGTGTCGCGATTACCACTTTCCCGATTATTACAACGCTTGCTGAAGATGCGCTGAGGGCGGTGCCCAAAGAATTGCGCAACGCTTCGTACGCTTTGGGC
>CAZEFF010000074.1:0-10417 GCA_964511315.1 uncultured bacterium
CAATCCAAAAACTACCGATGGACGGCAGAGTTTTCGTTGAAAGAAATTGAAGCCGCTCTGAAAAAGCGCGGCCTTTCCGTATTTGGTCTTAAACGAATTGAAACGGCAGATATCGATGAAAGCGGACGAGCTCGGAATTTTCTAATTGAAGATACTAAAGGGAAAAAAAAGATCCCGGCTAATGATTTTAGGGTTTGGGTGGATCCGTTCAAATTGAAAAGCACATTGATTAGCGCGATTGATATCAGCGGAGATAAAGCGGTAATGACCGGGAAAGGGTGGGGGCATGGTGTGGGATTATGCCAATACGGCGCGAAAAAACTCGCGGAATTGGGCTATGCCTATCAGGATATTTTGGAGTATTATTATCCGCGCTCTGAAATTACAACAATAATACCCTCGGAGCCGCCTGCTTCAACAACCGAAAAAATTATTAAGCCCATCAAAGAAACAATAAAAGAATACCTGTAACTTCTCGCGTAAGCATCGTACAGGACATCCAGAGTCCTGACGATGCAATGCTTGATTAAAAAATCAAGCGCCCGTAGCTCAACTGGATAGAGCGTCACCCTCCGGAGGTGAAGGTTGCTGGTTCGACCCCAGCCGGGCGCACTCACATTTTCATGTGAGTACTTCGTATACTTTTCCTAATATTTCTTCGCACATATCCGCTTGGCATTCGATATCTCCCCTAGAGGCCTTCTGATTTTAATCTTTTTTTAATGTTTTCCTGCCCGCATTTAATTAGCCTTCGCTTCACGCCCCTGTTACGATTCAGATGAGCAAAGTTTCATGTAGAGCAGGAGATGTTGTGAAAATACGAATTTTATTCCAATCAATTTTTTCTGTGCTTTTGGCGGGTGCTGTTTTATGTCCTAATGTTTCCGCGGTTGTGGTGCCTTCAACGACAGAATATGAAGAAGCGAGAGCTGACCAGGCATCTTTTTCAAACGAATACTTTCGGCTTGAAAACATTAACCAAGAGCTTCGGAAGATTGCCGTGCAAATTAAAGAAGGTAATAGTCAGTCTGCGGCAGAGCGTTTAGATGCCCTCCAGCATGAACTGGAAGATATTAATCACCGCCTGATACCCCGGCAGCCAAAGTCTTTGGGAACTCAGGCGGGGGAATGGCTCTTAGCGATTTGGGCATGGTTTCTCAGTTTGCTTAATAGATAGAGGAGGAAGTATGGATATTTTATTTTTGGGGATCATTTTAGTGTTTACGGCTGCATCAGTTGGGCTCATTGTTTTTTTTGATAAGTTATAAGGAGATATTTATGACACTACTTTATTGGGCTGGCGCGGGGCTTTCCGTCCTGCTTTTTGTTTATTTGTTGATCGCGCTATTGAAGCCGGAGGTATTTGAATGAACGCGAATAATATCATCCAGTGTTTTCTCTATTTGGCGGTTCTCGCGGTTTGCGTAAAACCGCTTGGGAGCTATATGGCCAAAATTTATCAAGGTGAGCCAGCGGGCATTAACCGTTGGTTTGGCGGTCTCGAGGCGTTTATCTACAAGCTTTTGGGCACCGATCCGAATACAGGTATGGATTGGAAGACTTACGCTGTAGCGATGATGCTTTTTAATTTTCTCGGAATCCTTGTGGTTTATGGAATTCAACGCTTACAGCATGTACTCCCTTTTAACCCGATGCATATGGGCGCGGTAACTCCGGATTCTTCATTTAATACCGCGGTCAGTTTTGGCACAAATACCAACTGGCAAGGGTATGGAGGAGAGTCAACCATGAGTTATCTCACGCAAATGCTGGCTCTTGGAGTTCAAAACTTTGTTTCTGCTTCGGCTGGGATGGCCACTCTTGTGGCGCTCATCAGAGGTTTTGTCGGCAGGCAAGTCAGTGAGATCGGAAATTTCTGGGTCGATCTGGTTCGTTCAACCTTGTACATTCTTCTGCCGCTTTCTTTTGTGCTGGCCATTCTTCTTGTTTCGCAAGGTGTTGTTCAAACATTCTCACCCAGCCAAACAGTTTCATTGATTGAGCCATCGACTGATGCGAATGGCAAAATTATTACCGAGCAAGTACTTGCTGTGGGTCCTGCCGCG
Organism: uncultured bacterium; assembly: GCA_964511315.1. Taxonomy (GTDB): domain Bacteria; phylum Omnitrophota; class Omnitrophia; order Omnitrophales; family Aquincolibacteriaceae; genus CAZEFF01. Next base: position 2,067 of record CAZEFF010000074.1, read on the forward strand.
TCACAAATTGCTATCAAGCAGCTTGGGACAAATGGCGGCGGATTTTTCAATGTAAATTCGGCGCATCCTTTTGAAAACCCAACACCCTTTTCAAATTTTCTAGAAATGATTTCCATCTTATTAATTCCAGCCGCGCTTTGTTATACCTTTGGAATGATGGTAAAAGACAAGCGCCAAGGCTGGGCGCTTCTAATCGTCATGTTCATTATTTTTATTCCTTGTGTTTTGAGCTGTGTGCAAACGGAGCAAACGGGCAATCCGGTTTTTGCGAGAGCGGGGGTTGATCAAACGGCAAGCCCGCTGCAGCCTGGCGGTAATATGGAAGGCAAAGAGGCGCGGTTTGGCATTGTTAGTTCAGGAATTTGGGCGACCGCGACAACCGCCGCATCGAATGGCTCGGTGAATGCTATGCATGACTCCTTTATGCCTATTGCTGGGCTCATTCCAATGTGGATGATGCAGCTAGGTGAGGTTGTCTTTGGAGGTGTGGGTTCCGGTCTTTACGGGATGATCGCGTTTGCCATTATCGCGGTTTTTGTGGCGGGGCTTATGGTTGGACGTACACCGGAATATTTAGGCAAAAAGATCGAGGCTTACGAAATGAAAATGGCATCGATCATTATTCTTATTCCTTGCGCGGTGGTTTTGCTTGGAACTGCGGTTGGTGTTGCGTCTCCCGGCGGGAAGGCCACTATTTTCAATCCGGGCATCCATGGTTTCAGCGAAGTGCTGTATGCTTTTTCATCAGCCGGAAATAACAATGGAAGCACTTTCGCGGGGCTGGGTGCCAACACTATTTTCTATAATCTTGCTTTGGGAATCGCGATGTTTTTCGCGAGATACTGGCTTGCCATTCCCGCGCTTGCGATCGCGGGTTCGCTTGCAAAGAAAAAAGTCATTCCCGTTAGCGCAGGAACTCTTCCGACGCATACGCCATTGTTTATTTTCTTTCTTACGGCAATTGTGATTATTGTGGGAGCCCTGACTTTTTTCCCGGCCCTGGCTCTTGGGCCGATTGCCGAACATTTAATGATAGGTGCCTTATGAGTAAAAATAGAAAGTCTCATTCGCTCTTTGATCCCGGAATTATTTTTCCGGCAATGGCGGAATCTTTTAAAAAGCTGGATCCGAGGTATCAAATAAAAAATCCTGTGATGTTCGTCGTTTTCGTAGGCAGCATTCTTACCACGGCGCTCTTTTTCCAGGCCTTGTTTGGTAAAGGGGAGGCCCCGTCCAGTTTTATATTGGCGATTTCTCTTTGGCTTTGGTTTACGCTTCTTTTTGCGAATTTCGCTGAGGCGATGGCGGAAGGCCGTGGTAAAGCGCAGGCTGAAAGTCTTAGACGTACGCGCAAAGACACATCTGCAAAAAAACTTTCAAAGGCCGAATATGGAAGCCGCCAGCAAGTTGTATCGGCCACTGCCCTGCGCAAAGGGGACTTTGTTCAAGTGGATGCCGGCGATATTATCCCAGTCGATGGCGAAGTTATTGAAGGGATTGCGAGTGTGGATGAATCTGCGATCACGGGTGAATCTGCTCCTGTTATTCGGGAAAGCGGAGGAGATCGGAGTGCGGTGACGGGCGGAACCCGGGTGCTTTCCGATTGGCTGGTGGTTAGAATTAGTTCCAATCCTGGCGAAAGTTTTCTTGACCGCATGATTGGACTTGTTGAAGGAGCGAAACGTCAAAAGACTCCCAATGAAATCGCGCTTAGTATTTTGCTTGCGGGGCTTACCATGATTTTTCTCTTGGCGACAGTCACTCTTTTGCCCTTTTCGCTTTATAGTGTTTCCACTTCAGGTCAGGGGGCAGCGATTACCGTAACCGTACTTGTCGCGCTGCTTGTTTGCTTAATCCCGACAACCATCGGCGGACTATTATCGGCCATTGGTATTGCGGGAATGGACCGCATGATTCAGGCGAATGTGATTGCGACCTCGGGCCGTGCAGTGGAAGCGGCAGGGGATGTGGACGTTTTGCTTTTGGACAAAACAGGAACCATTACTTTAGGTAATCGCCAAGCGGTCGCGTTTATCCCTGCTTTGGGAGTAACCGCAGAAGAGCTCGCGGATGCCGCCCAGCTAGCCTCGCTTTCTGATGAAACCCCCGAAGGCCGTAGTGTTGTTGTCCTCGCCAAAGAAAAATATAAAATCCGCGAAAGACATATCCACGAACTGGGTGCTGCGTTTGTTCCATTCACCGCGCAAACGCGTATGAGTGGAGTAAACCTTGCGGATGGACGTGAAATCCGAAAAGGCGCGACGGATGCTATCGAAAGTTATGTGAAAAAACTTGGAGGAATTTTCCCCGAAGCGCTCCGGACAGAAATTGAAACGATTGCGAAGTCAGGCGGTACGCCGCTTGTCGTTGCCGAACATTCCCGAGTATTAGGAGTCATTCAGCTTAAAGATATTGTGAAGGGCGGAATTAAAGAAAGATTTTCAGAGCTCCGAAAAATGGGCATTAAAACGGTAATGATTACCGGCGATAATCCTTTGACTGCGGCAGCCATCGCGGCGGAGGCCGGAATGGATGATTTCCTTGCGCAGGCGACACCGGAGACTAAGCTCAAACTTATCCGCGATATGCAGTCCGGTGGAAGGCTTGTGGCGATGACTGGAGACGGAACCAACGATGCGCCCGCGCTGGCACAAGCAGATGTGGCGGTTGCCATGAATACCGGTACTCAGGCAGCGAAAGAAGCAGGGAATATGGTTGATCTCGATTCGAATCCGACAAAACTTATCGAGATTGTTGAGATCGGAAAACAGCTGCTTATGACGCGCGGTGCCCTGACAACTTTCAGTATCTCAAATGATATTTCAAAATACTTTGCGATTATTCCGGCCGCGTTTGTTGGAACTTATCCGGCTTTAGGAAAACTCAATATCATGCATTTGGCCACGCCTGCGAGCGCGGTTTTATCCGCGGTGATTTTTAATGCGGTGGTTATTATTTTCCTGATACCGCTCGCGCTTCGCGGTGTCAGATATATGGCAACGCCCGCGAGCCGGCTCTTACGCAATAATTTACTTATCTATGGTGTCGGCGGATTTATCGTGCCTTTTATTGGGATCAAATTAATCGACATGCTGCTTGTCGCATTGCGGCTGGTCTAGGAGGATTTATGATTAAAGAACAAATTCGTCCAACGATTGTTTCATTTATTCTGTTGACGCTGGTGACTGGAGTTGTTTATCCAGCGGCTGTAACTTTGGTTGCGCAGATTTTTTTTAAGAACAAAGCCGAGGGCAGTTTGATTTACAAAGAAGGCAAGGCGGTAGGTTCTGAATTGATCGGGCAGACTTTTTCAGATCCAAAATATTTTTGGGGCCGTCTTTCCGCGGCAGCGCCGGCTTTCAATGGAGCGGCGTCTTCCGGTTCCAATCTGGGCCCCTTGAATCCTGCCTTGCTGGATTCAGCCCACGCGAGAATTAAAACGCTTCGAAATTCGGACCCGGCAAATAGCTCACCAATCCCAGTTGATTTAGTCGCGGCTTCGGCGAGCGGCCTTGATCCGCCGATCAGTTTGGCGGCCGCTTATTATCAAGCCTCCCGGGTCGCCAGACCGCGCGGAATAAGTGAAGGAGATGTAAAAAAAATTATTAGGAACAATACCCAGGGACGATTTTTAGGGCTGCTGGGAGAACCAGTCGTGAATGTTTTGAAACTTAACATGGAACTGGATGCTAAAAAACGGGATTTGGACAGGCGCTAAAAGGAGTATAATTTTACCATGACTAAAGAGCGTCCTAATCCCGACGCTTTGCTGGCATCACTTAAAAAGGAAGAAGCTAAGCAAAAGCGAGGGAAACTCAAAATTTTCCTTGGTATGTGCCCCGGAGTGGGAAAAACCTATGCCATGCTGCAGGCTGCCCGTCAGCGTGATGCCGAAGGCATAGATGTTCTTGTGGGCGTTGCTGAAACCCACGGCCGCAAAGAAACCGAAGCGCTTTTGGACGGTCTTGCTATCGCGTCAAAAGTGAAGCGATCCTATCGCGGCACTGAAATCGAAGAAATGGATTTGGACACTGTCCTTGCCATTCGCCCTCAGCTGGCCATTGTGGACGAACTCGCGCACACAAATGCGCCTGGCAGCCGTCATCCCAAACGTTATCAGGATGTGCTTGAAATCCTTGCTGCCGGGATTGACGTTTACACCACTTTAAATGTCCAGCATGTGGAAAGCCGCGCAGAAACGGTTTACCAAATCACAGGTATTCGTGTCACTGAATCTGTCCCCGATTCTCTTCTGGATGAAGCCGATGAAGTTGCTTTGATTGATATTTCTCCCGAACAATTGCGTCAGCGGCTTAAAGAAGGCAAAGTTTATATGGGGGAAAGGGCGGTGACGGCCGCCGACAATTTTTTCCGCGAAGAAAATTTGACAGCTTTGCGTGAGATGGTTTTGCGGGTTACCGCCGAGCGAGTGAATCAGGACTTGCGGGAAATCATGACAGAGCAGCGGATTCAGGGGCCATGGAAAACAGGAGAACGGCTGATGGTCGCGATTGGCCCTACGCCTTACTCAGAAAGTCTCATTCGCTGGACACGCCGGGCAGCTGCCCAGCTGAACGCGCCTTGGGTTGCGGTTTATGTGGAGACTTCTCACACGCTCGATGACGATGAGAAGAAGAAGCTCGCGCGGAATCTTTCACTGGCCCGGCAGCTTGGCGCGGAAGTTATCGTTCGTTCTGGGACAGATTTGGCCGAGACGCTTTTGCTTGTCGCGCGTGAAAATAATGTGAGCCAAATTTGCGTGGGTAAACCTTCGGACCGCTTGTTTTTTAAATGGACGAGTGGCGCAGCTTTTATTCAGCGGCTTATTCGCGGAAGCGGTGATATTGATATTCACATGGTCCGAATTAAGAGTCTTGGATCTGAAAAGGGGAAAAAAGGCCAGGGGTTGAAAGCGGCAATACCACATCACGAGCTTAGAATGGTTTTTGGCGTGGTGCTTGGGGTCACTGTCTTTTGTCTTGGGCTTGAAAGAATTACAGGTTATTCCTCCGTCGCACTCATTTATTTACTTTCTGTCGTTGTTGCCGGATTGTTTCTTAGCCGTTGGTCGGTATTGCTTTTAGCCGCATGCAGTGCTTTGCTGTGGAATTATTTGTTTATTCCCCCAAAGTATACATTCGCGATCTATAAAAATTATGACGTTATGATGTTTGTCATGTATTTTGCGGTTGCTATGGTGATGGGAGGAATCACCACGCGTCTTCGGGAGCGTGAAAAAGCTGAGCGGAAACAGGAGGCTCGGGTTAACCTGTTGTATCAATTGACAAAAATTATCGCTTTGACGCATAACACGCAACAGGCAATTGACGCCGCGCTTAGTAAAATTGAAGATGCGATTAAGGTTCAAGCGGCAATTTTTTTACTCGACGCTAAAGGAAAGCCTGATTTTGAACAACCTCGCTCCGGCAAGTTGCTGCTTTCAAGCAAAGAAAGAAGTGTGGCGACATGGACTTTTCATAAGCGAGAAGCCGCCGGCCGTTTCACGGAAACGCTCCCGGAAGCTGAAAATTTTTATCTCCCGCTTGTTTCGCTTGATAAAACGCTTGGGGTCCTCGCGGTAAAGCCCATGCTTGAAAAAATATGGACACTTGATCAGCGGAATCTTATGGATTCATTCGGTGCTTTGCTTTCTGTGATTTTGGAGAAGGATTTGCTGGCGAAGATGGCAGAAGAGGCTAAAGTTAAGCTGGAATCAGAAAAGCTGCAATCAGCGTTATTTGACAGTGTTTCGCACGAATTAAAAACCCCGCTTACAGTGATTGCGGGTTCGGCAGAACATCTGGCCAAGCCTGGACTCGCGCCTGAACAGTTTTCTAAGCTTGTGGCTGAGATCCGGGCCGCGAGTCATCGACTCCTTCAGACAGTGAACGGACTTTTGAGTATGACGCGGCTTGACTCGGAGAAATTGCAGCTGAATTACGAGTGGCACGACGTCAGAGACGTGCTTAACGAAGTTCTCGAAGACCTGAAAGAATTATTGGTTCAGAATACGGTGGATATAAAATATGAAGCCGGGCTTCCGGTTGTGAAATTTGACGCGGCAATTATTAAACAGATTCTAGTAAACTTGGTTTCAAACGCGGCTATGTATTCTCCTAAAAAATCACAAATTATGATCGCTGTGAATTATTTTAGCGGAGAACTTCGGATTTTTATTCGAGATCAGGGGAATGGGATTTCTGAAGAAGATATGGACAAAATATTTGAAAAATTTTATCGTGGTAAAAATTCCAGAGCCGGAGGGCTTGGGCTCGGCCTTTCAATCGCCAAAAGATTCGCTCAGGCGCATGGCGGTGATATTGAAGCTGGTAACCGCGAAGATGGCCCTGGCGCCGAATTTATTTTGAGGATTCCGGTGGAAAATTTTAAATCGGAAGAAAAAAGTTCTCTATGACCTACCAGCCTTTAATTCTTATTATTGATGATGAACTGCAAATGAGGCGCCTTCTTAAAATGACTCTCGAGACAGGCGGGTATCGGACGGCTGAAGCTGAAAATGGCGAGACTGGATTGATAGAAGCTTTGCAAAAAAAGCCCGACGCAATTGTTTTGGATTTAGGTCTTCCTGATTTTGATGGCACTGAAGTTTTGAAGCGGCTTCGGGAATGGAATAAATCTCCGGTATTGATTCTTTCTGTACGTGATGATGAAAAACAAAAGGTGGCTGCGCTTGATGCCGGCGCGGATGATTATGTGACTAAGCCTTTCGGGCAGGATGAACTACTGGCCCGCTTGCGCGTCCTTTTGAGAAGAACACCTGAACATACCGACATGCCTTTATTTGAAAATGAAAAGCTCATTGTTGATTTTTCCTCACACCGTGTTGAACTTCAGGGAAAAGAGATCAAACTGACAAGCACGGAATATTCCTTGTTAAGTCTTTTTGTCCGGCACGCGGGCAAAGTTTTGACTCACCGCCAAATTCTTCGCGAAATTTGGGGGCCGGGGACTGAAGACAGAACTCAGTATTTAAGAGTCTATATCACTCACCTACGTCAAAAAATCGAGGCCAATCCTGATAAACCCTCCCGTATTAGAACCGAGTCAGGAATCGGCTACCGTTTTTGCCTGCTTTAAAATCCCGCCCGGCAGGTGTAGAATACGGCCCCTATGAATCCCGTTCGATCTCTAAACAGAATATCTTTTGTGAGGGGCTTATTTTCTGCTGCCAATGTTATGAATAGAAGGTGTCTAATCGTTTTTGGAGATCAAACGGGATGAATCCATCCAAGCTTTTTAATTTTATATTTACAGTACTTATTTTGACTGGGGTTTTTCTTGCCGCGGTTTGGATTTACCGCTGGGTTGAAGAGGGAGCTATTTTGCGCAAGGTGGTCGAACGGCTTTCGGCTGAATCGCGAATCGCTGAGGTGCTCGTCACGAAAAGTGAACTGGATGAATCCACGGGAAAAATCGCGACAACCATAAAATTTCTAGAATTCGACGCGGCTGGTAAACCCCTTGCTCCTAAATATTTTACGTTTAAAGGCAATATTATTCAGTTTCAATCACTCGTGATCCGTTTTGAAGACCGTCTGGTTAAAGCTGGAAATAAATTGCGCGGCAAAAGCGCTTATTTGTTTATGAAAGTGTTTGTTCTGGACGGCGCGAATACTCAGGAGTTTGAAATCACCAAGACGGGGTCCATTCCTACGGGATACCGAGCGCTTTCGGCGAGATCAAAATTTGAAGAAGAGCTATGGAAGAATTTTTGGGATTACGCGCTTAAGCCGAGTGTCCGCGCGCGGGATGGAATTAAAAATGCCCAGATTGAAGCGCCCGGATCGCTTTTTCTACCCGGTACAATATATACCTTGAAAATTGAAAATGACGGCGGCATCCGCATCGACACGCGTCCTGTGCCTGAAATTTTAAAAGGTGAAAAAGTTTCATGACCTCCAAAATCGTTACGGTTTTTGGAAATGGACGGATTTCAGAATCAGATTCTCAGTATGCGCAGGCGTATGAGCTTGGCCAGCTGCTAGGCGCGAAAGGCTATGCGGTATGCAATGGCGGCTATGGCGGAATTATGGAAGCATCGGCGAAAGGAGCAAAAGAAGCAGGCGCAAAAACAATCGGAATTACTTCTAAGGAAGCTCATGGGTGGGCTAATCCATGGATTACAGAAGAGCGTAAGGTTTCCGGATGGCGTGAGAGACTTTTTAATTTAATTGAAGCTGGAAACGGTTACGTGCTTTTTGACGGCGGCACTGGAACATTGACCGAACTTTTTGTGATTTGGGAAATGACCAATAAAAAACTTCTTCAAAAACCCATTGTCCTTTTGGGAAATCAGCTGAATAGTTTAGTTCAGTCATTAAAATCCAATC
>CAZEFF010000075.1:0-10259 GCA_964511315.1 uncultured bacterium
CTTGCTTTTATATAGTTGAGCAGATCCGCAACTTCAGGAAGACTTTCATCGGGGGCGTAAAAATACTGGCCATCGGTTTTTATGTAGCGCTGCCAAGTCTTTTTATCCGGAGCCGCAAGGAGAAGATAAACTCCTTTTGATGGATCCGTTTTATCAACATCCTCATATTCCACCCGAATGTCTTGTTCCGGGTAACCGTGTAATGCAATCGCCGCGCGGGCACCATCAATCCTCCCAAATTGCAAAACTCCGCCTTTATCCGTCCTTTTTGAAAAAGGCTTTAAGAATTTTTTCGCCGCGGCAAGATCTCCATTCTCAATTTTCACGTTTATATAATCGAGAAGTTCCTGCACACCGGGAGCCGCCCTTTCTTCAAAGAGCTGGCCCTTCTTTTTAATGCGTTTGTACCAAACCTGCCCATCGGGAGCGGTAAGCTTTAAATAAATTCCTTTCGCGGGATTTTCCTCATTACCGTATTCCACGCGAATCAATTGCTTACCATATCCCTGCAGATTAATGGAGGCACTTGTCCCTTTTATTTTTGCGATAAATATATTTCCCCAGTCATCCGTTTCTTTCGCAAAGGGTTTCAGTTTCACTTTAGCAGCGGAAAGATCCCCTCCGGCCAAAAAGACCTTTAAGTATTCTTTCAAGAGCTGAACGCCTTCTTTTACTGAGACCTCGGAAGAATGCACTCGGCTTTCCGAGCGCGCGGCCTGGGTGCCTTTGAAGCCGATCGAGAGCTTTCCGTTTTTCCGGCTAATCATCATTTCAACTTTTTCGAGGTTTGTGCCGGCCTTCATATCGCGTTTATCCGCGGGCCACGGCTTGCCGTCCGGAGCCGGAAAATCAGCGGGAAGCCTGCCTTGCGTAAGATTTTTTTTGTTGAATAACACGGTTAGATCGAATATTTTTTCCGAATCTTCACGACCTGAATAAAACTCTTTTATTTGGCTTTGTAAATTCGCGCGCCGAGTTAATATTCGATCTTGCTTAAAGTATGTCGCGAATTCATTGGATACTTTATGAATCCAGATTTGTCCGCTTTCCGCCGTAAGCTTTAAATAAACTCCTTTCGACTTATTCTGCTCATCAAGCCAAACCGGTTCAACTTTGATCTCCTGATCGCTGTAGCCTGACAAAAAGATTTCTGCTTGACGGTTGTTAACAGTGCCAATATTTAACTTTTCTCCTTTGCCTGTCTTTTTCTTAAATGCTTTAAGTTTTTCTCCGGCTTTTGCAAGATCCCCTCCTTTTGACATGATCTCAATGTATTCAAGGAGCTCTTTCAAACCTGGCTCAGCTTGTTCTTGAAAGTAGCTGCCGTCTTTTTTGATGCTTCTGTACCAAAGGGTCCCATCCGAGGCTGTAAGCCGCAAATAAACACCTTTCGATTTATCCTTCTCGTCGAGCCAAACAGGCTCAACTTTTATTTCCTTCTCCCCATAATTCCAAAGGGGAATATCCACATCCCGGTTCTCAACGGTTCCAAACGTTAGACTTCCACTCTTACCCGTCTTTTTCCTAAATGCTTTAAGTTTTTCTCCGGCTTTTGCGAGATCTCCTCCTTTTAACATAATCTCAATGTATTCAAGGAGCTCTTTCAAACCTGGCTCAGCTTGCTTTTGGAAGTAATTGCCGTCTTTTTTGATACTTCTGTACCAAATGGTCCCATCCGGAGCTGTAAGCCGTAAATAAACCCCTTTCGATTTATCCTTCTCATCAAACCAAATAGGCTCGACTTTTATTTCTTGGTCGCGGTAGCCTGAAAGGTAAATTAACGCTGGGCGGCCGGCCGCTCGCCCAATAAGCAAAGCCCCATTTTGATGTGTCTTTTTCTTAAATGCTTTAAGTTTTTCTCCTGCTTGCGCAAGATTACCGTCATTAAGAAAAACAGATATGTAATTAAGCAGCGCCTCACGTCCAGCATCACCAGCATCCGAAATCGCTGATTCTGCAGAGCGCACTTCCGACCGCGCGGCCTGGGTGCCTTTGAAGCCGATCGAGAGCTTGCCGTCTTTGCGGGTGATGGTCATTTCAACTTTTTCGAGATTTTTTCCCGCACGCATATCGCGTTTATCCGCGGGCCACGGCTTGCCGTCCGGTGCGGGGAAATTAACTGGAAGAATCCCTTGGATAAGCTCTTCGCTGTCAAATAAGGCGGTGATATCCAGCTTCTTCTCAAAATCATTCTGCTGCGCGTAAAATTCCGTGATAGTCCGCTGAATATTTTCTTGCTGAGTCAGCTTCTCGTTTTGGATAAAAAACGAGGAAGCATCTTTGGATATTTCATAAATCCATATTTTCCCATTGTCGGCGGTCAATCTCACATAAATCCCCTTAACTTTATCCGATGGATCCTTCCAGAACGGCGCTACTTTTATTTCCCGATTTCTATACCCGGAAAGGCTTATGGCGATTTTTTTTCCGAATAAAGATCCCAATACCAGCCCCCCATTACTATTCGTTTTCTGCGAAAACTCGGAGAGCATCTCTCCTGCCGCGGAAGTATCTCCGCCGCGGACAACGGTTTCGATATACTCTAAAAGCTCCTGAACCCCAGGTTTATAGCGGTCTTCAAAATATGTTCCTTCCCGCTTGATTTTTTTATAAAAAGTAGCGCCATCCTTGGCAGTAAGCTTCAAATAAACTCCTTTTGATTTATCATGAATATCCGCCCAGACCGGCTCGACACGGATTTCCTCATTTGGGTGAGTTAATATACGAGTCATTGCCCTACGCCTAGCCACACGGCCAAATCCCAAGGTCCCGCTGCTATCTGATACTTTTGTAAAACTTATCAGCTTTTCCCCCGCGGAAACGGGGTCGCCGCCGTTAACTAAAGCTTCGATATAATCTAAAATTTCTTGCGCTCCGGGCTCAGACCGGTTTTCAAGATAATTGCCGTCAGATTTAATTTTTTTGTACCAGATTTCACCTGCCGGCGCCGTAACTTTCAAATAAATTCCTTTTGACGCATCGTTTTTATCAATCCATACCGGCTCCATAGTCATCTCTTGATTTTCAAATCCCGGAAACGTCATGGCTATCGGTCTTCCTAAAATATGCCCAAGGGTCATATTCGCGCTCGGATCCGTTTTTTTCGAAAACTTTTTGACTTTTTTTCCAGCCTCAGCCAAATCTCCGCCCCGCACAACCGTATCGATATAGTCCCAAAACTCTTGCAGCCCTGAGACCACGTTTTTGGGCTTTTCAAGATAGTACCCGCCTTTTTTAAAGTTCTGATTCCACACTTTACCGTCAGAAGCCGTAAAATTCAGCGAAACACCTTTGGTCTTATCCGCGGGATCAATCCAAACAGGTTCAATGCGAATTTCTTCGTTAGGATAGCCGTAAAGACTTGTCGAAACTTTAGTACCTCTCACCGTACCAAGAAATAAAACCTCATTTTTCGCAGTCTTTTTTGTAAACCCGCGCAGCCGTTCTCCTGCCGCGGCAAGATTTCCATCCTGAAGAAAAACTTCAATATAGTTCAATAATTGCTGTCTGGATTCTTCGTCATCCGCAGCGGACCTTACTTCGGAACGCGCAGCCTGGATGCCTTTGAAGCTGATGGAAAGTTTGCCGTTTTTCCGGCTAATCATCATTTCAACTTTTTCGAGGTTTGTGCCGGCCTTCATATCGCGTTTATCCGCGGGCCACGTTTTTCCGTTCGGAGCGGGAAAATCAACGGGAAGAATTCCTTGAGCAAGCTCTTCGCTGTCAAATAAGGCGGTGATATCCAGTTTCTTCTCAAAATTATTCTGCTGCGCGTAAAATTCCGTGATAGTCCGCTGAATATTTTCTTGCTGCGTCAGCTTCACATTTAGCGCGAAATGATTCTTCCTTGCCTTTGATAATTCATAGATCCAAATTTTTCCATCTTGCGCGGTTAGTTTAAGATAAGCACCTAATGATTTATCTTTTTGATCAATCCACACGGGCGCAATACTTATTTCTCGATCTGCATATCCGTGAAGCCCAATTTCTGTCCCCATACCCATGACACTGCCAAAATGCAAGACCCCGGTTTTACCCGTTCTTTTTTTAAAGGTTTGCAGCTTTTCTCCTACCTTCTTCAAATCACCGCCTTTGACAAAAACCTCAATATAATCCAAGAGTTCTTGAACGCCGGGCTCAACTCGCGCTTCAAGATAGTGGCCATTTTTTCTGATACTTCTGTACCAAACAGTACCGTCCTCTGCTCTAAGTTTTAAATAGATTCCCTTTGATTTTTCTTCCGCGTCAATCCATATCGGCTCAACCCTTATCTCTTGATCTCCATAGCCAGTAAGACCAGTCGTTGCCTGCACACCCATGACGCGGCCAAAATACAAGTCCCCGGCTTTACCTGTCCTTTTTTTAAAGGTTTGAAGCTTTTCCCCTGATTCCTTCAAATTACCTTCGCTGATAAAAACATTTATATAATCTAAAAGCTCTTGAGCGCCTGGGATTACGTCTTTTATTTCTTCAAAATAATTTCCATCTTTCTTGAAATTTCGGTACCAAACAGTACCGTCCTTTGCCGTAATCTTTAAGTAAACACCCTTTGATTTGTTTTGCCGATCAATCCACACAGGTTCAACACTTACCTCTTGATCTCCATAGCCAGTAAGACTAATCTTTGCCGTCATACCTTTGATACTGCCAAAGTTTAAGTTCCCCCCCTTATCCGATCGCTTTTTAAAAGTTTGAAGCTTTTCTCCCCCCTCCTCCAAATCACCGCCGCTGATAAAAACCCCTAGATAATCCAAGAGCTCTTGAACACCTGGGATTATGTCCCGCATTTTTTCAAAATAATTTCCATCTTTTTTAATATTTTTATACCAAACAGTACCGTCCTCTGCCGTAAGCTTTAAGTAGATTCCCTTTAATTTATCTCCCACGTCAATCCATATGGGCTCAATGACTATCTCTTGATCTTCATATCCTTGAAGCGCAACCGATGCCGTCACACTCATAACGTCGCCAAAATTCAAGGTTCCGTTCTTACCTGTTCTCTTCTTAAAACTTTTGAGCTTTGCCCCTGCTTCAGCTACATTTCCATTGTTCAAATAAACTTTAATGTAATTCAGCAGCTGCTTCCGCGCCTCATTGTCAATAATCATGGGCTCCGATCTTTGCTGACGGATTTCCGACCTTGCCGCTTGGGTGCCTTTAAAGCTGATCGAGAGTTTCCCGTCTTTGCGGGTGATGGTCATTTCAACTTTTTCGAGGTTTGTGCCGGCGCGCATATCGCGTTTATCCGCAGGCCACGGCTTGCCGTCCGGGCCAGGGAAATCGGCAGGCAGAATTCCTTTATCCAACTCCTCTTGCGAAAAAAACGGGGTTACATCTATTTCTTTGGAAAAATCATTGGCTTGTAAATATGAATTTTTAATCGATTTTCTTAAACGGGCTTTATTCGTTAATTGAGTATTCTTTTGTAAATGCCTCCCTTCCTTTTTAAACTCATAAACCCATTCTTGTCCATCAGGCGCTTCAAGGTTAAGAAGAACGCCTTTGGAGGGATTCCCCTCCTGGCTCCACTGAAAAGAAATACGGATTTCCTGGTCGGCATGCCCGCTGAGTAAGATTGCCGCGGCATTAAATTGAAGACTTAATCTTCCTAAGTATAAATTTCCGTTACTATCCGTCTTTTTTGAGAAAGCTACTAATTTGGAGCCTGGCACGCTGAGATCCTCATCCTTTAGGAAAGCCTCGAGATACTCGAGCATCGCGTGGAGCCCTGCGTCTTTTTTTAGAAGAAAATATCGGAATGCATCCTTTGATATTTCATAAATCCATGTTTTTTTATCTGAAGCTGTTAGTTTTAAATAAATCCCTTTTGCTCGATCGCCCTCATCCAGCCATAATGGCTCTACTTTAATCTCTTGATCCCCATAATTCTCGAGCTCAATAGCTACTGACCGATTGTCAATTTTGGCAAAATGCAAAACCCCTGTCTTATTTGTTTTTTTTGTAAATGCCGTAAGTTTTTCTCCCGCATCAGCAAGGTTTTTATTTGCAATCACCGCCTTAATATAATCAAGCATTTCATGTTCCCCGTACTTAAGGCGGGTCTTGAAGTAATTCTTTTCTTTAACAATGTCTTTGTAAATAATTTTTCCGTCTGGCATTGTAAATTTTACGTATACACCTTGGGACTTGTCATTTTCGTCTACCCATAAGGGCTCTAACTTAATCTTCTGATTTTCATACCCCTTAAATTGAATTTTTGCGGTACGTCCCGAAATTCTGCCAAAAAACAGCAGTCCGCGCTTATCTGCCGTCTTCGTAAAAGCTATCAGCTTTTCCCCCGCAAGGTGCAGATCTTCCCCTTGAGCAAAACTCCGGATATATTCAAACAGTTCTCGCGCGCCTGGAACTTTTTCCGCATCCATATCTTCAAAAAAGGATGCCTTACCTTTAACACGCTTGCGCCATACGTTGCCGTCTTTCGCCGTTAGTTTTAAATAAATCCCTTTGGATTTATTTTCCGGGTCAACCCACAAAGGGTCTATTTGAATTTCTTGATTCCAATACCCATAAAGACTGATTGCGGTGTGAGCGCCTAAAACCCGGCCGAAACGCAATTGCCCATCCTTGCTCGTGATCTTTTTAAAACTTGCTAGAGTTTCTCCAGCAGCGGCAATATCTCCTCCTTGACTCAAGATCGCAATATAGTTGAGCAGCCGCTGACGGGCTTCATCATCACTGATTTTATCAATCGCCGATGGATCATCAGCCCTTACTTCCGACCGCGCGGTCTGAGTGCCCTTGAAGCTGATCGAGAGCTTGCCATCTTTTCGGGTGATGGTCATTTCAACCTTTTCGAGGTTGGTGCCGGCGCGCATATCGCGTTTAGCCGCGGGCCAAGGCTTGCCGTCCGGGGCGGGAAAATCGGCTGGAAGAATTCCTTCGGCTAATTCTTTTTTGCTGAACATCGGCGTAATATCGATTTTTTGATCTCCAAAATCGCCAAAAACCTTATAACTTTTTTGAAGTTTATCGCGGATTCGCGTTTGGTTAGTCAATATTCGGTTTAAAGAAAAAAATAAGTCAGAGCTATCATCCAAATCATAAATCCAAATAGTTCCATCTTTCGCCTTGAGCTCTAACTGATATTTTTTATTTTCTCGGATAAAAGGCTTTATCGTAATCTCATGATTACTGTAACGCCCTCTAAGACCGATCAAAGCGGTCCTGCCCATCACTTTTCCAAAATAGAGATTCCCGGTTGGATTTGTCATTTTTAAAAACGGGCTTAGTTTTTGCCAATCCACGGTAACTTTTTCGCCTTTTCGCCACTTTTCAAGCAAATCCAGCATTTCTTTAAGCCCAGGCTCCGCGCGGTCTTCAAAATACCGCCCATCTTTTTTGAGCTGCTTGTACCAAACAGCACCATCTGGGGCAGTTATTTTTAAATAGAACCCTTTTGAAGAATCCGAAGCATCTTCCCAAATTGGCTCAACCGTCATCTCTTGATTTTCATATCCTTTCAGCCCGGAAACCGATACTCGTCGGCTCGAAATCTTGCCAAAATACAAATTCCCAGCTCCATCTGTTTTCTTTTTAAATCCGTAAAGATTAATTTTTGATTGCTTTGCATTTCCTTTGAGCCAAATTTCAAGGTAATCGAGCAGCTCTTTAACCCCCGGTTCAGCCCGATCTTCAAAGTGACGCCCCTCTTTCTTGATCCGCTTATACCACACGGTTCCGTCGGCAGCTGTGAGCTTCAAGTAGACCCCTTTTGATTTATTTTCCGCATCTTCCCAAACAGGTTCCACCATGATTTCCTGATTTTCATACCCGCCAAGAGTGACCACCGCACGGTTATCAAGCGCAGGTCCAAAGTGAAGCCGCTCACTATTATTAACTCTCCCTCTGAAGGGAATTAGCCGATTGCCGGCCTCTTCCAAATTGCCGTTCCGTACCAAGACGTTGATATATTCGATAAGCCTATCACTGCCCTCATCGTCCGATGACCGGACTTCCGAGCGCGCGGAAGAGAGCGCCGCTGATATATCTTCAAAATCCTGCTCTCGCTCGGAAAATTTGCGCAAATAGGTACGGACAAACTTTTCTTCTTTTAATGTCTGAATTTGGCGGATAAGGCTTTCCCGGTCATCCGCGCCGTAGTTTTTCGCGGAATCACCGATTTCTTGGGAAAGAATATCGAAGTAATAATCAATGTCGCCGGCGAGCTTGTTTTGCTCGCGTTCAGATTTGGCATCATGCCCCCAATGAGTATTCTGATAGCGGCGGATGGATTCGGACAAACGCTTGATTTGCCGGCCCGCGCGCTGAAAGAGCTTGGATTGTTCCCGTTTTTTCTTTTTCTCAGCGGCGGCAGAATCATCTTGAAGCTTCACTTCGCCCACCACGGTTCCGCTCGCGGGAATAAATTTATACTCCCCTTCTGATTCTTTAAATCCTTCGATTTTTTCGGCATCGACCTTGGGCAATTCCCGTTCGAGAAAGAAATCAGCGTCCTTAAAATCGGTCCGCTCCGGCGCTGAATCTTTTGATGCCACAAGATAGGTCGTGACACCCTTCACGTGCCGGGCCATGTCATCCGCGAATTCTTTACCAAACTCGCGGAGAAATTCTTTATACGCGGCTTCATCAAGACGCGAAGCGAGCTGGGCATTCTCACCCACCCGGAGCGTAAAACCGGCCTGCTTCAGAGCTTCATAAAAACGGGGAGGGATTTCATTCGTGGACGGAAGAATCAAAACAAAAATACCTTTGTCCTTCAAAATTCTGTGAATATTGGTAATGACATCCGCGGGATGCTCAGCATAGCGGAAGGCATACGAAAGATTAACCAAGTCATACGCGCTAGACGGCATGTCCTTCAGCGCGGCAAAATTACCCAAAAGCTGCTTGCCCGGACGCCGGACACCGAACTTCAGCATCTGTTCACTCGCGTCATAATCGGTAATATCGAGATGAAAACCTTTTTTCGAGAAATCCATACGCCGGCGCTCATACGCCCGGTAGAGCGTAGAAGGCCCAGAAGCCAAATCCAGAGCTTGGCGCGGTGCTCCGCCCTTCAGCTCAGGGTAAGCCTCACTTGCCAAATGATCAAGGCTCGCCATATTGGCATAGAAGGAACCTTTGTGATCAAGAAGCGCGATATAGATTTCAGCAGCTTCGGCCCAGAGCTTTTTTAATTCTTCAGGGTCTTTTGCTTGAAGAATTTTTCCGATGAGAAGTCTGAACTTCTGGCCAACAGTCTGTTCGTATTCATCGAACTTCACCACATTACCGGCTACTAAATCAATCGCTTCAACCATCTTTTCATCGGAATCACGGAAAGCCTTCATAATTTCCGGAGTTAAATTTCCATTAATGATGATTTCACTTAAAATCTCTTTACTCCTGAGGAAATCGGCCTTCAATCGGTCAATCGAGACCGGCACATCCCATTCAAGATCAATGATATCAAGTGTTTTGCCGGGATAATTTCTCACCGGGTCATAGCGGTGAGCGCGGTCGACCGCTTGATTATCCGTCGACGGCTTCCAAGTGCGGTTAAGCCGGATGATGACATCCGCCTGGGTCAAATTGATCGAGACTCCGGCGGTAGGCGTCGTGCCGATAAAAATACGGGTTTCTTTGTTTTGAAAGCGGTCAATTTCAGCGACCCGCTGCGGTTTTTTTACTTTCCCGTCAATATAGGAAATATACTGACCAAGCCCCCGGCGTTTCAGGTGATCACTCAGCTGCACTGTCGCGGTACGGTAAGGCGATGAAATGAATACTGATTTATTCTGAGCGAGAGCTTCACGGATCAGCATTTCGGCCGCGTCCATCTTGATCGAGCCGCCGGAGGCACCGAATATCCCGGCATCTAATGCGGTTTGCTCAAGACGGATAATTTGGGTCGTACGGGCATAAGTCGGTGAAGCCGCTTCCTCTTCACCTTCCGCTTCTTCTTCATCCTTATCTTCATCCAGCGGAACCTTGTGGACATGAAGCCGCTCAAAGGCTTCTGGATCCGTCAGCGCGAATTCATACATATCCAGCTGGCGTTTGTAATCCCCCGGAAGCTCATAAACTTTTCCATTTATCGTCATCGTCCCGGTGAGAGGATCAAGCTTCGCGATTTTCCACCTTTTCTCAGGCAGCCCCGTCATCACATCCGCTTTGAGACGGCGGATCATCCGCGAAGCCATATAAGCATGCAGCAGTGAAAGTTTCCCGATATCGGATTTCTTAAAAATCTGCGCGTAGCGGCGCGAGTCGATCTCGGAAAACATTTTCGCGCCTTC
>CAZEFF010000076.1:0-10146 GCA_964511315.1 uncultured bacterium
GTTTTATCAATGCGGGGATAGATATTGAAGATCTTAATTCTTCAAAAGGCACTACTTTTGTGGACTCCATCGAACAGCGGATTAGCTCCAAGAAATCATCTCAGCCGTCAGCTGTTTGGCGGAAATATATTAAGCCCGTGCTTAGCTATATTCTTTTACCATTTACCGCGATCGCTGCAATTGTTGGCGCTGTGCTTCTGGCGCTTAACTATTTCCGCGGACCCGAAGTAGCTACTAAAGTCCCTGCGAGTAATGACAAAGTTGCGGTGACTCCTGAAGAACAGCAGCCCGTGCCGCAAATTGTGAAAACTCCTGAGGTTGTAAGGGCGCCTGCCCCTCAAGTTGTAGCAACGCCCGAACCAGCAGTTGATTTCTCGAAAAGCGGTCCTAAATTTATGAAAGAATTTCGTGAAGCTTTCGCGAAAGAATCTTTTGAGCCGATGACTGAGGAAGAGCGGTCAGAACTTATTCGATCCGCGGTAAAACATGTCACGGACAATCTTAATAATCCCGAAGAAGAGCGTTGGGTGTTGACGGGGGTTCATGAATTACTGCTGCTTCTTCATAATCGGAAAGCGAGTAAAGCGTCTCGCCTGGAAGCGGAAAGCGCCCTGCTTAAACTTGAAAAGTTAGGATTTTATATTCCCGTTCACAGCGGTCTTGAACCGGAATTTAAGGCGCATATTACGGAGTCCAATTTAAGTCAGGAACAAAAAGTCGAACAGCTGCTTAACCTTGTGGAGTTTGAAAATAAGTATGTTCCCGAGGCGTCAGCCGCCATTGCATATTTTATTATGCGGAATCATCCGGGCGTTTCAACGGAAGACATTCAAAGATTGCAGCAGGCTCGGGATGCCCGTTCTGAAGTTCGCGCCGGATTCAGTGAAGAAGATAGCGCGAAGCTCGCGCGTATTTTTAAAGCGTGGGGGATTGATCCTGAAAGTGCCGCTACGCTCGCTCAGAGAACAAAAAATTACGCGGATAGTATTTATGTCGAAAGAATGACAGCGCAGCACGTTGCCCCTAAGACAAATAAACAAGTGAACCCTAATGCGCCGAATGCTCCTCTGCGCATCCGGAAAGAAAAAGGCGAGCTGAATAAAGTTTCAGAACAAGGCAACGCGGTTGTGACAGCTCTGCTAACCGCGGAAGAGTTAAGAGAATACGGTGTGTTTCAGCGTAAAGATTTGGATGTTGATCCCCGCGCCGCTGAAAAATATCGAACCCTTGCCTCGCAAACAAGCCTGATCTGGAATACACTTGACGGCGGTATCGGCGAAAGCTTGAACCGCACGACTTGGCTTCTAAACAAGGGATTAAGAGCCCGCTTGCAAGCCATCCTTACGGCTCAGCCGGATCAATTAGAAGATAAGTATAAAGCCCCTGTTGCCGCTTTATCTGAAGCCGAGTTAGACGGTGATACCGATAAAATGATCGAAGCGCTCAGAGAAATTGAAAAGCTCGCGGGGTATGAACCCCTGCAGGTAAAAATGGGAGCTAAGGGAACCGATCTTGGGCGCAACGAAAATATCCGCGGGAATGAATATTTTGTAGGTGATGCCGAAGCCCGCTTGCTTTTTATGACGGATTTGTCACTCAGCCAGAAATTCGGAAGAATTGCTTTTCAGCCGCTTGTGAATTATCAGTCGTTGGCTTCTTATAAGAAGCTGCTTAATAGCCGGTATCTTTTGGATGTGATTAATGGCAGCGCTAATCCGCGCACTTACGAACAAGCGCTTACGGAGGCGGGTGTCGATATTCTGGAATTGCTGGAGCAAAAAGATTTGCCCAAATTTGAGGTTGATCTTGATAAAACCCAAGGGTTTCCCACGGAAGACGCGAGTGTTAGAGCCAAGGGACAGCCTGGCGGGCACGGTCAATGGGGCGTCTACTTTATGATTGATTTCACAGAAAATGCGCCTGGAAATGACGGCCTTAAATATCACACACGGTTTTTTGGAAATGGGGATAACCGCAAGGGGAATCCAGAGCCTATCGTCGTGGGATTCACGATTGATAAAAAATTGCCCATCTTGAAATTCACGACCGCGGCAACCGCGATCGACCGGAAGGGCGGTAAAGAGGTTGTGAGAATTGCTGAAGTTGACGGTAAGGTTGTCGGAATCCTTGATCAATGGGAAGAGGTCGACGCGAGCAACTTGCAGAAGGCCGATAAAAAATCCGGCCTCCAAAAAGAAGGCGAGCCTGGCCAGTTGGATTTATTTTATGAATCCGGGCAGCGGAATGGTTTTGGAAGAGAAGGTGGGCAGCTTTTTAATACCAATTTATTTCTTTTCGAAATTGATTTGCTGCATCCGATTTTGAATGAAATCCGTCAGACCATCGGGCCGGATGACTTTTTGGATGCGATTATTCCGCAGCTTTTTGACAAAATTGATAAAGCCGCGACCATCGATGGCAAAAAATATGTCTCGCTCGATTCTGCCATTGGTTATGTGATTCACCGCTTAAATACTTTCTATGTGACAGATTCACGTCTTGGTGAAATCCGAAAAAAATACGGGCCGCAACTTCTTTATTATATGAATTATGACCGCGATATTTTTGCGCCAAAGAAAAAAGCGGAAGATCAGTATCTTCAGGAAGGGACCGATTACTACAGCAAGTTTGACGAAGCGATTAAAAACTTTCGTGATGCTGAGCCTGGCTTGACCCCTCCGGGCTTTAGCATTACCGATCCGCTATTTGAAAAAACAGGGAAGCCGGCTCTTGATAAAGATAACAATATTATTGATTCAAAATTTTGGAATGAAGCCCAGCATTGGCTGGATTCTTTTGGGCTGTCAAAAGTCCGGCGCCTTCAGTCTTTAAAAGTTGAAGGCCGTGTGACGATTCAGAACGCCGAATATATCGGTGATGTTGTAATCATTAATCGTTTTAAAACGGCCGAGGGTGATCGAAAGCCTGCCAATCGGGTTGTTCTGAGCCGTGGCGCGTATTTCGAACAGCTTAAACAGCTTGGTTTGGTTCAAGATGGGCACATCCGTCTTGAAAATCTTCGGGTTGAAATCAATGACGCCGGTGTACTCACCGTCCGTCCAATTGTTCCTGCTGAAAAATTGGCTGCCGAATCATTGCGGCTAGTGGATGAGCTGAAGAAGCGTGATGACCGTGGTTTTTTCACTAATGCCTCAGAAGTTGAAAGTCTTATCGGATCAAAAAAATTCATTAATGCCCTGAACGCGGTTCGGGATTTATCTGTTCGCGTGCAGAGTGCTAAACAGCAGTCCTTATCTGTGCCGCAAGCCTATGAGCAGAATATTGCTCAGCTTATTAACGTTTTAGGTGAAATTATTGCGCGCGCTGAAGTTCGCGGTCTTGAAGCGGGTGAAGGAGCGGCAACGCGTTTACCGCGTTTTGAAGAGGATGCGAAGATTTTTTCGCCAAGCACCATCCTTGCGAATTTGCGGGCGGTTCAAGTGCCTGCTGAGCTTTCACCAAAACTCCAAACAGCGATTCAGTTAGTCAAGGACAGCCGATATGCGGAAGCAGCGGAGCAACTTCGTTCGCTTGCGGCAGAATCAACTATTAAAACAAAGGATGTTTCTATTCTTAATGGCGCGGCAAGCGATTTGACTGATTTTAGCGCCCGGTCTGAAGCTCGCACTGAAGTTGGTGTTTCCGGTATAAGCGTTGAAGAAAATATTTACGGAGTTCCGGCCGAATTTAAAACGGATCTCGTCATTGGCTTTGACGCAAATGATAATGAGCCGCGTAGAACGTCCTTGAAATTGAGCCTTTCGGAAGGTCGCGGAGATATTAAAGCTTCGGAGGTTCCTACCCAGATTGGTTACGCAGTCAGTACGTCTAATGGATCTCCCGCGGGGACAGTCACTTTTTACATTGGAAACGGCAAGGTTGGAATTATTGATACTGTGTCAGTTAAATTAAAATCAGGATTCGAAAAACATAGCGCTGCTCTCAAGCCGTGGCTGGAAGCTCTTGAGAGGACAACCCTTAGAAATAACCCTCTATTCGCGCGGTCTGAAGTGCGGAATGGCGTGCAAGCTGAGCCAAAGCTTGAAGAAAAACAGGTTCAAATAAATCTGTCAATTCCCACACAAGTTCCAAGTCCTCTGTTTACTGTAAAATTCGCTGTTCAAAATTTCATTACTCAGCGTGCGGCAAAGGGGCAGCCGGTTGCTGTGACGCGTGTTGTTTATAAAGATAAAGCAGGCGCGGAGGTTTCTCTGCCCGTTGAAGGAAATCAGGACTATGCGAAGCAGGTTGAATCGCTTGAATTAGGTTCAACGCTTATTAGTGTTTTTTACCGAGCGGAAGTTCGGACTGCAAAAGGCGAGATTCAAGAGCCTGCGGCTCTTTTAATTGAGCAGCCGACATTAACGGTTATTCGTGAATTTCTGGCAAATCTTTTACCGCTTAGTCTTTATGAAAGTCTTTTGAGGTCCGGCGCTTCCAGATTATCCGAAGCGGTATCATCGGTTCTTGGCCGCTCTGTGATAGCGGCCGAGGTTCAGGATGGAGAAGAGGCTTTGGATGCTCAGCTTCGCTCTGCCCGCGTCACAATCGGCGCGCCCGCACGCGAAGCGTTTATCACGGCTTCAGATCTTAAAACCGCGGATGATGCTACGGTTGAAACTTCCGGCAAAGTTTTTATTCAGTATGAACTCTTGCAAAGCATGTCAAAAAATCCTAAAGCGCTTCCAATGCTCTTAGAGGGATATCATTCCGCTCAAGCGGAGGGTGGATCGAAAAATCCTGTGCTCTCGGTTGTTCTTCCGCAAGGAATGATTAAGGACACGGCCGAAAAATCGTTACTCCAGGCCCTCGCTCAAAAAGACGCGGGTGTTGCGGACGCGGATGAAAGAACAAAGCTTGTTCAAGCGATCGAGCTGGTCTCTTTAAAAGCCGGACAGTCTGAAGCTGCGGTTGTCAATGCCGCGACAGAGAAGTATGAAGGTGCCGTGAGTTACTTGGGAACGGGTGACCGGACTGATTTAACAACCCCTGCTGTTTTTGCCCTAGATCTTGGACAGCTTGCTCGCCGGCCTTCTTACTATGCGGGTGCAGCGCTTGTAACTTTATCCTTCAACCGCCTTAACAAACAGCTTCGAGGCCGGAATCTTAATCCTAAAATCCGTGCTGAGAAATTGACCGAATTCGTAGCCAATAACCTGGACAATGCTGCGCAGAAAAAGGGCAAGGTATTCATGCTGAACCTTACGCGGATCATCCAGAGCTTCTTGAATAAGCGCTATATCGAAACGCAAGCGTAAGAAAAAAGGTGGAAGCTGGAGGGGCGAAGGTCGATGGAGAATGTTTTTTCTTCTACCTTCCACCCTCTACCTTCGACCTTCCATTACCTTGACACCCCCCAGTGAAGCCCCTATAATCCAACGCCTTATACCCATTTGACTTATAAAGGGACCTATTCGGTGCTATTTTCATGATTCGCAGTATGACGGCTTTTGCCCGTGAAACGGGAGCAATTCAAGGCGCGACTTGGGCCGTTGAAGTCCGCTCAATTAACCACCGTTTTTTTGACTTTTCTGTTAAGCTTCCGCCCGTTTTAAATGGTTTTGAAGCCGAGATCCGAGATTTAGTTCAGGCGCATATCCGCCGGGGCAAAATTGTCGTTGCGATTAACCGCGACTCAGAAGAAGAAAGGCTCAAAGAAGTTTCGCTTAATGAGCCCGCGGTGAAGCTGTATATTGAAGCCATCGCGAAGCTCAAAAAACAGTTCCGCGTTTCGGGAGATATTACCGTCAGCGATTTGCTGAAATTGCCGGGGACTTTTACTGTTAAAACCCCTGAGCTGAATCCGGATAAAATCTGGCTTGCAGTACAGAAGCTCATGAAGGTTGTCATTAAGCAGACCTTGAAATCTAAAGAAATTGAAGGGGCGAAGCTTGCTAAAGATATTTTCGCGCGGCTAAAGGCCATTACGAAAGTGGTTGAAAAAGTGAAGCGGTTAAGCGCGGGAGAATCCGAACGCATTTATAAGAAGCTGACGGACCGTATTGACACGCTTCTCAGCGAGAGAGATAAAGACCCGGAACGCATTCAGCGCGAAGTGGCTTTTCTTGCTGACCGCAGTGATATTACAGAAGAAATTGTCCGACTTAATAGTCATCTTGAACTTTTTAAAAACCGCTTAAAGGCGGACGGTGAGCTTGGCCGTGAGCTCGATTTTTTGTGCCAGGAAATGAACCGTGAAATTAATACGATTGGATCCAAGTCGCAGCTTTTTGACATTTCAAAGGAAGTTGTGTTCGTGAAAGGCGAGCTCGAAAAAATCCGTGAACAAATCCAAAACATCGAATAAGCCTAAAGAAGGCTTGCTTGTTGTGATATCTGCTCCTTCGGGATGCGGCAAAACGAGCACAATTGACCGTTTGCTGAAGCGGCACCAGGATTGGACCCGCTCGGTTTCTGTGACAACGCGTGCCCCGCGGATTGGAGAAAAAAACGGCGAAGATTATATTTTTGTCAGCCCAAAAGAATTTAAGCTGATGGAAGAAAATAGTGAGCTTTTAGAGTCGGCTCAAGTGTTTGATAATTTTTATGGGACACCCAAAAATGCCGTGATGGAGGCATTGAAACAAGGGAAACTGATACTCCTGGCGATTGATGTGCAGGGGATGAAGAAGATTAAAAAAGCGGCGGATAAAAACATCCCGCTTTTGACCATTTTTGTACTTCCTCCCTCGGTTAAGATTCTTCGGGAGCGTTTGGAAGGCCGTAAGACCGAAACGCCGGCCCAAATTGATAAAAGGATTGAAATGGCGCAGGAAGAAATTAAAGAAGCCGGGCATTATGATACAACGATTATGAATCAGAATTTGGAACAAACCGTATTTGACATCGAAACATGCATTGAAAAGCATTTGAAAAAAAAGGAGAAATAAAAACATGGCGTATATTTCGCTCGAAAAGCTTTTAAAACATAAAGAAGACAGCCTCTTTAAAACGGTGCTTATCGCCGCTGCGCGTGCCAATGAACTTGCCCAAGGTGCGCAGCCTCTGATCAAAACCGACAGCAAAAAGATTTCTACAATCGCCCTTGAAGAAATGGCTGCTGGAAAAATTCGTTATGAAGAAACCAAAAAGTCAAAAAAGTCTAACGGGTAAAACCGTTATTCATATTGTCACCGGGTCTATTGCCGCTTATAAAGCGGGGGACTTGGTACAGGCTTTGCGTGAAGAAGGCGTGCGTGTCGTCTGCGTGCTTACTGACTCCGCGAAGCAGTTTGTGACTCCGCTTGTTCTGCGCGCGTTAAGCGGAGAACGGGTTTATCACGAGTTTTTTGCTGAAGATACTCCGTATGATGTTCTGCATACTTCACTGGCAGAAGAAGCGGATCTTGTGTTGGTTTCGCCGGCCTCAGCTGACTTTATTTCGAAGCTGGCTGTTGGGGCAGCCTCGGATTTGGCCAGCTGCATTGTTCTTGCGACAGTAAAGCCGGTTCTTATTGCTCCCGCAATGAATGATCAAATGTATCAGCACTCCTTAACACAAAAAAATATTAATATCCTGCGTCAAACGGGATATCAGTTCATTGACCCTGTTGAAGGGCATTTGGTATGCGGTAAAGAAGCGATCGGTCATATCGCTGATACTGAAGAAATCACGGCCCAAGTCCGTCAAATCCTGCAGAAAAAAATTGGCAAACGCTAATCCGCGCTTGAACCCCTCAAAGACTTTGAAGAAAATCTTGATCACGGCAGGCCCCACGAGGGAAATGCTCGATCCGGTCCGTTTTCTTTCTAATCTCTCAACAGGCGAAATGGGGTACACGCTTGCGCAGATTGCGAAACGGAAAGGTTATGCCGTTACCCTGATCAGCGGTCCCACCGCGCTCAAGCCTCCGGCGGGAGTTAAATTTATTCCCGTAGTCAGTGCCGCGCAAATGCGGAAAGCCTGCAAAAAACATTTCATCTCAAGCGATGCGCTGGTTATGACTGCCGCGGTCTGTGACTTTACCGCGGCTAAGCCGTCTGCTCAAAAAATCAGAAGGACAAAAACGAATCATTTTCTCTTAAAACAAACACCTGATATTTTGGCCGGTCTTGCCCGCAAAAAAGGAGACCGGCTCGTGATTGGATTCTGCCTTGAAACCCAGAACTGGATCCAAAATGCTCTGGGAAAGCTTCAGCGGAAGAAGCTGGATGGGATTGTCGCGAATTACTATACCCGCAGCCATGTGCCCTTTGGGGACAGAAAGATCCATACTGCCTTGATTAGCGGGAGGCAACACATTAAGCATCTCCGAAACGTCTCAAAGAAGGAGATTTCGGCCAAACTGCTGGATTGGCTCATAAAGCTTTTGGCTAAAAAGGTCTAGGGGAATGGCTCTAAGTTGTTCCGCTGAAAGTTGATGCGCAATTTTCTAAAATGAATATAATATCGGGCCAGACGTCTTAAAAAACTGTACGGGAGGGTTACATCCATGAAGACACAAAATAAAGTTATCGCAATGTTACTTATTACGCTTGCCATTACCGGCTGCGCCAGTGAAAGCAGCCCAGGTGGTTTAACGGAACGTGAAGGCGGAGCTCTTCTCGGGGGCGGCCTAGGTGCTGGAATGGGCGCTATTATCGGGAATCAAACTGGGCATGCCGGCGCGGGTACCGCGATTGGCGCGGGCGCGGGTGCTTTGGCTGGAGCTTTAATCGGTGAATCTCAGCGCCGTCAAAAAGAAAATATTAAAAAAGAAATGCGTCAGGAAATGATGCAGCAGCAATATCAGCCACAATATCAGCCGCAGCCGTATCAAACGACTCAGCAGCAACAGCCGGTTTATAATCAGGCACCGGCGGCGACGCAAGAAATTAATACGAAGTACAATCCCCGCACGGGACAAACTTTTCCGGACCGTTACAAATACGATCCTAATACCGGCGAAGAACTTCAAAACCTGCGTTAAATTTGAAACGCGCATCAATTAAACGAATCGGGGTTCTGACCGCGGGCGGAGATTGCCCGGGTTTGAACCCCGTTATTCGTGCCGTCACCAAAACAGCCATCCAGGACTACGGGCTTGAGGTGTTCGGCATTGAAGATGGGTACGAAGGTCTGCTTGAAAAGCGGGGCCGTTTTCTTTCCTCTGAAGATGTTTCCGGCATTCTGACTCACGGCGGAACCATTCTTGGCACTTCCAATACAGCCAATCCCTTTAAAGTTCCCAAAATTGAAAAAGGTAAAGTTGTCCGGTTTGAGAATCAATCCGATCATGCCATACGCCATTTTAAGGAATGGGATCTCGATGTTTTGATCGCGATAGGCGGGGATGGTACCCTCGGAACCGCGCTTAAATTATCTCAGCACGGTATTCCTGTGATTGGCATTCCGAAGACGATTGATAATGATTTGTTTGGAACTGATTTGACCTTTGGATTTGACACGGCAGTTTCCATCGCGACCGAAGCATTGGATCGTCTGCATACAACGGCTGCCTCGCATCATAGGGTCATGATTCTTGAAGTTATGGGCAGGAATGCCGGTTGGATTGCTCTTTATGCAGGGGCTGCTGGAGGCGCGGATATCATTCTTATTCCTGAGATCCCTTTTGATTTAAATTTGATTCACGATACGATTAATGTGCGGGCGAAGAAGGGAAAGCGTTTTAGCCTCATCGTTGTCGCGGAAGGGGCTTATCCTAAAGGCGGGAAACCGTCCGTGCAAAGAAAAGATTTGAAAAATCCTTTTCCGGATAAGCTTGGGGGAATCGCGAATATTTTAGCTCACCAAATTGAAAAAAAGACGGGCGTTGAAACGCGTGCGGCTATTTTAGGACATATTCAACGGGGAGGATCTCCCAGTGCTTTTGACCGGAATTTAGGGACTCTTTTTGGTCAGCATGCCGTTGAAATATTGATGAAAGGGCTGCTTAATCACATGGTTTGTTTAAAAGGGCAGGTGATCGCGGAGGTTCCGATAAACGATGTTATCGGACACCGAAAAACCGTGCCGCATCATCATCCGCTGATTAAAGCTGCCCGCGCGGTTGGAACATGTTTTGGTGACGCAAAAGCGCATTTGATGTAGAATGTCGCGTTTTAAAAGCTGCCTCATTTTTAATTCGTAAAAAATTATTTAGTCACTGCTGGGCGCGGTAGCAAAGTGGTAATGCACGGGTCTGCAAAACCTGTATACGGCGGTTC